>CAMLFF010000141.1 GCA_946479185.1 uncultured Sphingobium sp. | reverse complement strand
CCGCTTCCAGCCGCTCACCGACGCGGAAGGCGCGGTGCAGATTTTCCGTGTAGAAATAGCTGGCAAGGCCAAAGCTCGTATCATTCGCCATGGCGATGCCCTCAGCTTCATCGCCGAAGCGGAAGAGGGGCGCTACGGGGCCGAACGTCTCTTCGCTCGCGAGCAGCATGTCCCGCGTTGCACCGGTGAGGATGACGGGCGAGGTAAAGCGCTCGCCGGTCGCGCCCTGCGGCGTCTGCGCGTAGAGGGTCGCGCCATGCGACAGCGCATCTTGGATATGCGCGTTCACCTTGTCCACGGCAGCCTTGTTGATGAGCGGGCCGATGGTCGAACCATCCTGATCGCCCGGGGCGACCTTGAGCATAGAGACGGCCTTGGCGAGGCGCTGCGCGAACTCGTCATAGACGCCATCCTGCACGAGGATGCGGTTGGCGCAGACGCAGGTCTGCCCGGCGTTGCGGAACTTGCTTGCCATCGTGGCTGCAACGGCCAGATCGAGATCGGCATCGTCGAACACGAGCAGGGGCGCATTGCCGCCAAGCTCAAGGCTCAGGCGCTTGATGGTATCCGCGCTCTGCCGCATGAGCAGCGCGCCGACGCGCGTCGATCCCGTGAAGGAGAGCTTGCGAACGGTGTCGCTGCTGGTTAGCACTGCGCCGATGGGCGCTGCCTGGCCAGTCACGATGTTGATGACGCCCTTGGGGAAGCCCGCTTGTTCGGCCAGTTTGATCAGCGCGAGGGCGGTGTAAGGGGTCAGCTCGGATGGCTTGACGATGACCGGGCAGCCGACGGCGAGCGCGGGGGCGCATTTGCGCGTGATCATCGCGGCGGGGAAGTTCCACGGCGTGATCGCGGCTGAGACGCCGACCGGCTCTTTCATCACAAGGATGCGGCGGTTCGTTTCAGGCGCGGGGATGATGCTGCCGTCGATGCGGCGGCCTTCCTCAGCGAACCATTTGATGAAGCTTGCCGCATAGCGAATTTCGCCTTCGGACTCGGCAATTGGCTTGCCCTGCTCGGCGGTCATGATGCGGGCGAGATCGGGCAGATTTTCCATTACCAGCGCATGCCAACGCTCAAGGATCGTGGCGCGGTCGCCTGCGGTTCTGGCGCGCCATGCGGGCCATGCGGCTTTCGCGGCGTCGACAGCCGCCTGCGTGTCCGCCTCGCCACAATCGGCGATCGTGCCGATGACGGCGCCGGTCGCTGGATTATCGACAGCGAGCGTCGCGCCGGAGGCCGCGCCCACCCACTCGCCCCCGATGAAGGCCTGCTGGATGAAGAGGGCGGAATTCTTAAGCGAAATGGTCATCCAAGAGCCTGTGTGGTTAGAGAGAAGACTGTGACGGATGGGTCAACCGGAGGCCGCGATCCACGGACCATTCTTACCACCCTGCCAACGCAGGGGAGGCCCAATTCTTCCAGCCAGAGGCACAGATCGCTCTCCAGCGGCACGTCCAGACGGCAGAAGGTGCCGCTGTGAGAGCCGAGCCAGTGGGAGATGAGCGCCTTTGCGCCGCCGCTATCCGGTGCAATCGTCGGCCCGACGACATAACCGCGCCCGAAACGCCTGAAGAGTGCAAAGCCAACGGGCTCATTTTCGCGTGTGAGCACAACGCCTTTGGCGCCGCGCACCAAGGCGTCGAGCAGTGCGTCCCGGTCCATGCCGGTCGCGCGGCGTGCCAATGAGCGCAGGGCTGGCATGTCCTTTGCGCCCAGAGGACGCACCCGCTCGTTCGGGATCAACTCCGCCATCGGCACGTCAAAGGCTGCGCCGCGATGCTGGAAAACGGGCCCTGTCGTTTCAAACCCCAATTCACGGAAGAGCGGAACGCCTGTGTCCGGCGCATTCAAAAGCACTGTGCGATCGCCCAGATCGGCCAGAACGGCCTCGATGAGACGACGCTCCAAACCCTTGCCCCGCGCCTTGGCTGATACGATGACCATGCCGAGCGTCGCCGCATTCAGGCCATAGAGCCAGGCCATCGCTGTGCCGACAACCTCGCCATCGCGCTCGACGACATAGCCAAAGCCCAGGCTGAGCAGCATCTCCCAATCTTCCATGCGGTGCGGCCAGCGCTCTTCGCCGGACAATGAATGTGCAGCGGGCAAATCTTCTACGGTCATCCGCCGCAGGGTTATCTTTGCCTCTGTACTGGTCGCCATGCCTCTGCTCCTTGGGCGGGGAAACGGCTGCCCATGTTGCGCTCAACTCTAATCTGTCAGTCTGCCCTTAGGCGGCGGGACGTGGCATTGGCTGCCGCTTTTGCGCCGTTTTTGGAAGATTCTCGCGCGGTGAAGGAGCGCGCGCATCAATAGCCGCGATCCCGCGCAACTTCGCCATCCATGCTTGTTCCGGCCTGATGGCGGCGAATATTGGCGATCAGGGCCTGCGCCGCGCTGTCCGCCCGCGTCATGCTGGCAACATGCGGCGTGAGCAGGATGCGCGGGTGGGTCCAGAAGGCGTGACCGGCGGGCAAAGGCTCTGGCTCCGTCACGTCCAGCATTGCGCCGGAGAGATGCCCTTCATCGAGCAGGGCGGTCAGATCCTCGTCCACAAGATGACCGCCGCGGGCGCAGTTGATCAGCGCTGCGCCCTTGGGGAGTTGAGACAAGGTCTTGCGGGACAAAATGCCGCGCGTCTCATCGGTGAGGGGCAGCAGGCAGATCAAGATATCGCAATTGGCGAGGAAGCCATTGAGTTGATCCTCGCCTGCATAGCAATCGACATTCTCGATGTTGTGGGCAGAGCGGCTCCAGCCTGACAATGAGAAGCCGAAGTTGCTCAGGGATTGCAGCAGGGCCTGGCCGAGGCTCCCAAGGCCCATAACCCCGACGCGACGCTCGCTGGCGGGCACGAGCTTGATCGGCGCCCAGCGGCCTTCGCGTTGTGCCAGTCCATAATCGATCAGGTTACGGTGCATGGCAAGCGCGGCCATCGTGGCATATTCCACCATGCCCGCGATGATGCCCGGCTCGATCATGCGGACGACCCGGACATGATCCGGCACCGCAGCCATATTGAGTTGATCGACACCAGCGCCGATCGAGAACAGCACCTCGAGCGCGGGCAATTGCGCGAACAGATCGGCCTGTGGATTCCAGGCGGCGAGATAGCGGATCGTCGCCTTGTCGGGCGCGTTATCAGGCTCGAAAAAGCCGATATCTGGCGCCTGTTTGGCGAAAATGTCGTGCCAGATGCGGCCTCGGGTTGGATCGGATGTGTAGAGCAGCGTCATGATTGGGAAACCTTGGGGACGGGGCGGCGGCGCTGGGTGCGGACATGCCACCACATTATGGGACCGGAAAGGGCGAGTGTGGCGAGCGCTATGGCGATGATGAGCCACAATGCTCCGCCGATCAGGCCGAGGATATCGCCCGTGTGGATTGGCAGAACGGTCATCCACAGGGCGGGGTTTTGATCAGCGGGTATCGCGCTGACGATACGCGATGCGGCGATATCGACGACGACCCGGTGGACGGCGCGCGCATTGCGCTCGGGCGCCCTGAAATTGATGATCATCCGGTCGCCATTCAGCCGGGCATCGTTCAGCGTGCTGGCGGGGAAGGCGTTTTGCGCAAGCGCCAGGCCTTGGTCGATCGCGGTGATCGGCAGGCTGAGGCGTGGCGCGGGCGTGCCGGTCTCGAACAGATCGGGCACGATGAGTAGCAGCCCGGTGCTGGCGATGATGGCGAGGCAGGCTGCCATCGCGACGCCAAGCGTACGGTGCGCCTGCCGCAGGATGAGGCGCGGCGAGGCGGTGAGGCGGATCGCCAGCGCCTTGGCGAGATTGCGCTTGGGCCACCAATAGGCGAGGCCGCTCGCCAGCATGAAGAGCAGCGCCAAGGCGTTGAGTGTGATGATGACCATGCCGGTTTTGCCCGCGACGAGGCGGTAATGGATCTGCAAGGCGGCCTCGATCGGGAAGTACCACAGGCCACCCGCGCGCCGTATCTCGCCGCCGTTGGGATCGATGGACGCATAAGCGCTATGGCCTTGCTGATCGGTCAGTTGCGCCAGCCAGGTCGCGCCGACAGTCTCCGGGGCGTTGATGCGGATGGCATGATAGCCGGGGAGGGCTTTATCCGCCGTTGCGACCACCGCGCCGATGGAGATTGCAGAGCCAGCGCCCGCGCTTGTCATGCCGCTGGGGTCGATCAAGCGGGCGAGCGGGCCACGATAAAGCAGCATAGCGCCGGTGAGGGACTGGACGAGCAGGAAGGCCGCCATACTGAGGCCAACGATCCGGTGAATGCGGAGCCATTGCGCGCGTGTCATCAATTGCCTCCAGTCTCAGGCAAGAAAAAGGCCGCCGCTATCCCCGACCTTGACGGGGAGGAGAGCGGCAGCCGTGCCGGGCGTGGAAGGCCCCGGCGATGTTGCATCAGAAGTTGAAGCTTGCCCGAACCGTGAACGCACGCGGCATGCCCGGCTGGATCCAGAGCGCCGCATAGGAGCTGGCATAATATTTCTTGTCGAAGATGTTGCTCACATCAGCCGAGAGTTTGATCTGCTCGGTGACATTGATCGACCCCATGACCTTGGCAATCGTATAGGCGGGCAGGTAGAAGGTCGTGGCCGTTTCGCCGAGACGACGACTGACATGGGTTACGCCCGCACCCAGCATAGCTTCTGTATTGCCGACCGAGAAGGTCTTGAACAGCAGCGCATTGCCCTGATGCTTGGGAATGTAGATCAGTGGAGCGCCCGCACTGATCAGGAAGCCGAAGTTCGGATCCCGGGCAGTGGTGGACCATTCGGCGTCCGTGTAGGCATAAGTCAGGAACAGCTCGAACCCGGCTGGCAGCTTGGCATTGAGATCGAACTCGATGCCCTTGCTCTTCGCAGAGCCTGCTGGCCGCGAGAAGCCCGCATTGGCTGGATCGGCCGTCAGCACGCCGTCCTTCGTCATCGTGAAGAGTGACAGGGTGCTGGTGAAGCGACCGTCCGTCGTCACGAACTTCGCGCCAACCTCATAGGATTCGCTGGTTTCTGGTTGGAAGAGGTTTCCAGCAAAATCAGTTCCGCTGTTCGGGCGGAAGCCTTTGCCATAGCTGGCGTAGAAAGACAGGCTTTTGGTTGGCTCGAACACCAGGCCAGCCATCGGGCTGAACTTGGTGTATTTGGCGCTGACACTGGTGTTGGTCGACCGCAGAGCAATATCTGGCCGGAAGTCATCATAACGTCCGCCGATCCGGACCTTGAACATCTCGCCGATCTCGATCTGATCCTGCGCATAGATGCCCCAGGCCTTTTGAACCTCCAGCGTGTTCAGAATGACTGCAGTGGGTGTTGGTGCAATAATGTTGTAATTCGGGTTGAAGATATCGATCGAGTAGGACTGATCGGCCGCCACGGGGCGATAACGGGTCTGGAAGCTGTCGATCTCGAACTTGTCCCAATCCGCGCCGAAGCGGAGGTTGTGGACGATCGATTTACCCGTATTCACCTTGCCGGCGATTTCACCGCGGAACACCATATGATTGGTGCTGTAATCGCGGAAGCGGCGCTGGCGGGTGAGGGTGCGTCCGTCATTGTCGAGACGCTGGCGGCTCAGCACCAGCTCTGGATCGCTCGCAAAGCCCACGAACGTCGTGTCCTTGTAGCCAGCACCCAGCATGAGGGTCCAATCCTCGCTGAAATCATGCTGATATTGCGCCTGATGGCCCAGAACCTCGACCTTGATCGGGCCGTCATTTGGGTTGCCGAGGAAGCGCGAGTTAGGGATTGCGCCCAGATTATAGGTGATCGAGCCATTGGTGGCGACGGTCGGGATGGCGACGACGCCACGCTCGAACGGCACTTCCTGGTTCACATGTTCCATCTCGTAAGTGAAGATGTCGCTATCCGACAGCTTGGCGAGCAGCGATGGCGTGAGCGTGTATTTCTGCGTGTTCACCGTGTCGCGGAAGCTGTTGGCCTGCTCGGATGATCCGTTGATGCGGATGGCGATGCTGTCGCTCAGTGGCAGGTTGAAATCGCCATCAACGCGATACTTCTCCCAGCTGCCTGCGGAAACCGAGAAGCTGCCGCCCTTTTCGAAGGTGGGTTTTTTGGTGACGATGTTGATCGTGCCGCCGGGCTCGCCGCGCCCGAAGAGCGCCGAGTTCGGGCCCTTGAGCACTTCGATGCGCTCGACGTTCGAGGCATCGCGTGGGCCGCCATAACCGCGGCCGCCGTTGAAGCCGTTGACGAGAAAGCCGCTCGGGAAATTCTCGTCGCCAGCGAAACCACGGATTGCGAAACTATCCCACAAGCCGCCGAAGTTGTTCTGCTTCGAGACGCCGCTTGCAAGTTCAAGCGCGGAATCGAGGCGGGTGATGTTCAGATCCTCAAGCATGTCGCCTTCGAGGAACTGGATGGCCTGCGGAATCTCTTTGACGGGCGCATCGCCGAAATATTGGCGCTTGAGGCCTGTGATGATGATCTCGCCATCATTTGCGGATGCGCCTGCTGTTTGAGCCAGAGCAGCGTGGGGAAGAGCCAAGGCGGCTGCGCTTGTTACCAAGGCCAGACGAAGAGTGGATGATCTCAGCATAATTGTACCCCCTAAAATGATGTCGCTGTTCCCAATTGTCCTGCGAAACGAAGACCGGATTTTCTTCTTATGTCCCGAGCGAGCTTTGCGTTCGTCTGCGGGTCCGGCTTGGGTGTTCTTCACGTCTTGAGACACAGACGCTAGGCCGCAAAAGGGATAGATTATGTCAAACTTGTCACATTGAAGACGCCAAAATTTTGAAATGCGTGTGATGGCGGGTGAAAATGCCGTGGCATCAACAATGGAGTCTTCACCGAGAAATCTTGCCTGTCTCACGGCGCTGAAGATGCGGTGACGGCTCACTGCGCTTGCGGCTTGAACAGGTCTTTGTAGAAGCCGACGGTCTTGACCTTGATGGTGATCGGCGTCTCACCCTTATTGCGGAAATACCAGCCGTGCGTGCCATCGAATGGCGCGGTGAAATCGCCCTGTCCGCCGGTGATTTCCAGCTCCTTCCAATAGTCCGTGAAAGAACCGTCGGTCGCGCCGGTGGCTTCGCCATGCATCTCGGCTTTCACCGGGCCGCCTGTGGACGCCCATTGGAAGATGAAGCTGTCACCCTTGATCATATGGGCTTTGACTTCCTGCCCGCTGTGCGGCTCCAGCGTGATGGTCATTTCATCCTGTCGCCAAGGGGTGGCTTTGGCGATGCTCGCCTTGGTTGGCGTGGTTGTGGTCGTCGCGGGGGCAGCCTCGGGCGCGGGAGCAGCCTCGCTTGCTTCGCCGGACACCATGCCCGTCAGGCCAAGGGCCGTGCCGACGCCGGTCGGATCGATGCCATATTCGGCGGGGAGCACGAACACGGTGGCGATGAGGACGCCTGCGAGCGCGGCGCCTGCGGTGGCTTTGGCCAGCGTTGCCGGTGGCGGGCTGATGCGCGCGGGCGGAAGCGTGGTGGTGGGTGCGGTCATGTGAGGCTCCCTTGGGTGAAATAGCCGGTCAGCTGATAGACAATGAGGACGAACCCGGCGGTCATGAGGCCAGCATTGGCGATGATGGCGCTGCGCGTGAAATGACTGCTCATGCGCCATAGGTTCATGAGCAGGAGGATGATCGCCAGCGCGAGAAATTGCCCCAATTCCACCCCGACATTGAAGCTGATGAGATTATATATCATGCCGTCTTGAGGCAGAGTCAATTCCTGGATCTTGGTCGCCAGGCCAAAGCCGTGGAAGAAGCCGAAGATGAGCACCGCAGCCTTGGGATTGGGCGAGACGCCGAACCAGGTCTTGAACCCATCGAGATTGTCGATCGCCTTGTAGACCACTGAAAGCCCGATGATCGCATCGATCAGATAGGGGTTGGCGCGAATATCCAGCAGGACGCCGAGCAGCAGCGTGGTGCTGTGGCCGATGGCGAACAGCGTCACATAAGCGCCGATGTCCTTCATCCGGTAGAGGAAGAAGATGACGCCCGCGAGGAACAGCAGATGATCATAGCCGGTGACCATGTGCTTGGCCCC
>CAMLFF010000140.1 GCA_946479185.1 uncultured Sphingobium sp. | reverse complement strand
AAAGCCTTCATCTATTTCCTGTTCTTTTCAACGCTCGCACTGATCGTCGGCCTCATCGTGGCGAATGTCGTCCAGCCAGGCGCGGGCATGAACATCGATCCGGCGACCCTCGATGCTAAAGCGGTGAGCGGCTATAGCGACCATGCGCATGATGTGACGTTGACCGCATTTCTGCTCAACATCATTCCCACCACCCTACTTTCTGCGCTGACGGACGGTTCTATCCTGCAAACGCTGTTCGTGGCCGTGCTGTTCGGCATCGCGCTGGTGATGGTCGGGCCGGTGGCACTGCCGGTGATCGACTTCTTCGAGCGGCTGTCGCACGTGGTCTTCCGGATCGTTGCCATGCTCATGCGCTTTGCGCCGATCGGGGCCTTCGGCGCCATGGCCTTCACGATCGGGAAATATGGCATCGAGAGCCTAGCCAACCTCGCTTATCTGGTGGCGACATTCTATCTCACATCATTTCTGTTCGTGATTGTCGTGCTGGGCGCGGTCGCCCGGCTTTCCGGCTTCTCCATCTTCAAGCTGCTCGCCTATCTGCGCACCGAACTTCTGCTGGTTCTCGGCACGTCCTCATCCGAGGCTGCTCTGCCCAGTTTGATGAGCAAGCTGGAAAAAGCGGGCTGCGCTAAGAGCGTTGTCGGCGTTGTCGTGCCGATCGGCTATTCCTTCAATCTGGATGGCACGAACATCTATATGACCCTTGCGGCCTTGTTCATTGCGCAGGCGACCGGCGTCCATCTGGGCATGGGGGAACAGATTGCGCTGTTGTTGGTGGCAATGCTTAGCTCGAAAGGGGCTGCGGGTGTGACCGGAGCGGGTTTCATCACGCTCGCCGCGACCCTGTCAATTGTGCCATCGGTACCGGTAGCGGGCATGGCGCTGATCCTAGGTGTCGATCGTTTCATGAGCGAATGCCGCAGCCTGACCAACTTCATCGGCAATGCTGTCGCAACGATCGTGGTGGCGCGCTGGGACAAGGCGCTGGATAGCGAGGCACTTCACCGCGCGCTCGATAAGCGCTAAGCCTCCTCATTGCCCCGGAGCGTCTCCGGATGATGTTTGCCCGGCCAAATTCATCATAAAGCGTCTTGCGAGGCATGCCGAGGAGTTCGCACGCGCGGCTTACACTGCGTTCGGTTTCTTCGAGCGCTTCGCGAACCAGCGCCTCCTCATACCGGCTCATAAGCTCAATGTTGTTCTTACTGCGTCACGGGGTGGCGGCCTGCCTCGTACAGGTCCACTCGCCTTCAAACGCGAATTTCCGCAGAAACCCGTGTTTTGGCGCAGCAAGCAGTAATGAATTATCCTGTCGCAGTGATCGTGATGCCAATAGTCGCTTTCACGGCACAGCGGAGGCCTGCCGCTACGAACGCGGATGGGTCATTCGCTCGTAGCAGGTTCCGACGCCGCGCCAATCCTTGAGGCCAAGAACATGATTTCGACGCAATTGCGGGGCTCTTCGTATTTGAAAGGCGCGCTACGAGATTTCCGCCCTGAAGTGCACGGCTTTATGCTTTTCTACTACAGCGCATCCCTCAATCAGTCGGCGTCACAACATCGGTCGGCGAGCAACCAAAGCGCCTTTGACAACTCATCCAGCAGAGTTAGCGCACCGATATAATAACTAACTATTTGAAATAACGCTGCTCTTTCGAGAACAAAATCTGAAAATCTTAATTGTCACAGATTCAAAATCTGAAAGACTTAATTGTAATCTGAAAAACTCTATTGTTTCGCTACACAAATTGTTGTGTGACAATTGAAATTTTCGGATTTTCCATGGCCAGCTTTCAACATTAATATATTGGCTTCAATGGGTTACGGTTCATCAGGCGACGCCAGATACCGTCCTTGGAATGGTTTCCCATTCCCTTCTATAACCGTTTTCCCGCTGAGGTATCAGGAGCGTCGGCTCCTCCCGAATGGCGCTGCTAGCTTTCGCGCTTTGAGCTCGGCCCAGACCCTGTCCCACGCGTCTTTAAGCAAAACCCCTTATCCCTACTTTGTCAAAAGAGAGATTTTGTGGTTTCCTTGGGCTGATTGCGCGATTCATAGAGAGCCAGCTTTTGAGGAGGCTGGCGATGGACGAGGCCTGGCGGGCGGATCTTGAGGGGATGGGTAACAAGACGCGGCGTCTGATTTGCCCAGCTTACATCGCCGGTCCGAATTGGGCGGGGCGATCGCAGCAGGCCATTGGACCCGAAGCATCTGAGCCGCATGCTAGTTGTCCGTTGCTTTGGATGCCCACCACCAGCGCCTTAAGGCGCAAGAGGAGTGCTGGCCGCAAGTTCGTCTAAAAACGCCTTAGGCTACGCCAGTTTGAACAATTGCTAAGTCGAAATTCCCAGCAGCGCCGATTACTCAAAGCCCAGGCAATATCGGCAACACTGGCGAGCCACGCGCGTCCAAGATATTGCGCATGACCGCCACGTCTGATGCTTCGCCCGTGGCAAGATCAAAGCGCATTTTGACAGCAACATCCGCCCGGCATGGGCCCTGCCCCTCTTTATACATACTGCATGCAAGCACATATGTGCGGATGACGTCCAGCCGCTGAGGATCGAGCTTTAACTGCCAGTTGACCGGATAGTTTGGAACATGTCCGCCCAGCGGATCTTTCGCCAATATGCTGCGGGCGACGTCTGCAAGCTTGTCATCCAGCCCGCTCGCGCTGATGTAATGAACGTAGAGACGAAGGTCAGCCGCCAGGGCCTGTTCCTGATCCGCGCCAATGCCGATCTGATAGCTTGGCTCGTCAGACCGATTGTCCGGCAGACGGCGATCGAGCGTCATGGGCGCAGGCTTGGCCGGTTGGCCCTTTGTTGGACGTAGGATACGCAATGTAAGCGTGCGCAGAGCAGTGTCGGCATTTGCAGGGAGCGCTTGCCGGTAGCTCTTAATGCAGGGGGTCAGGCGATTTAGCGCTGGTTGCTGATCCGCTGGATCAAGGTCGAGCTCCACAACGGTTCGAAACGCTGGGGTGATCTGCGCCTCATGGATGCCCAGCAGCGCGACGCCGCACTGACCGAAAGCGCCGTTGAGAGCCTTCACCTTGATGCCACTCAAGACCGCACCGGCATGAGCGCGCCGTAGTCTTTGTTCGCAGGCCGTGCCGACCCTGCATTTGGCAGGGTCAGGATCGATATTGAAGCGGATCCGGGTCAGCGGGTCGCCCTTTTTGGCGAGAGCCACGTCATAATAGCCCTTTTGCAGATAGCTGTCATGAAACTCAAACTCACCGGGATAAACGGCTTCGGTAAGAGCGATAGCTGCCCTTTCTGATCCCTCGCGATCGCCGCAACCTCCCAGCAATAGGGCGGAAAATATTGCCGCGCCCCATCGACCCCAGCGCATCAGCGAACCGCGACCGATTTGACGAGAAGAACCATCGGCGCGCGATGATGAGCCGTGTGTGCGCCGATCGCCTCTCCGGAAACGGTCACATCCAGGCCCACGGCGTCCCGAAGCATCTTGGCCAGCCCTTTGTCCGTGGCATGAACATGCACGCGGTCGAAACGCTCACTGCCATCGGCAAATTCTCCATCGTCAAAACAGATGTGGCGCGGCAGTTGAAGAACGAACGCCCGCTGCTCTGCATCGCCCGGCACGGCGCCTTCACCGTTACGCTGCCCAGCAAAACTGACCAGCGTCAGCTTGCCCGCCAACGTTACCACAGCACCGGTGCGTGAGGCATCGACACAGCGCGATGGACCTTCCGCTGCTGATACGGGAGCGACTGAACATAAAACTGCTAGAAGCAAAGGCGCGAGCGCCGCTTGCATGGAGAGGCATGAGAAGCGATCGGTTTTCCACGGCATTCCGCATCCTCCTTCGTCGGTTCGACAATGTAAAGCGTTAGAGACACTAGCTTTTTCGGTGATTGCGCATGGCGACCGGGAGCTTGGCGGATGCTGCCTCACGGGGCACTTTGGGACGTACGCAGGCATTGCGACATGCGCTCGACGAGCGGGGCATATTTGCCCGCAAGGCTTTCTGGATAGCGCAGTCGGAATGCAATCAAGCGGCCCTCGGCGAGAATGGCTTTGGTATAGAGGGTTTGGTCAACGCGCGTTCCGGACACCACGAACCAGTTCTCCCCCCGTGCAACAAGGCTGACATGGGTCAGCTTTTCGCGCTCCATGCGGATCGGCTCGGCCAGTGTTACGGCGGGATAGTTGATCGCCGCAGCGATGAGCATTGCGCTGTCCCTCGATGCCAGCGCGATGCCATGCTTCTGCGGTGACTCACGACTTTGATCGAACAGCGCAGCCGGATAGCAGATCTCGAACGCAAAGCGGCTGTTGCGCCAGGTCTTCCAGTCACCTTCGTCAGACACAGCGGCTTGCATTGGCAAGACGAGAGCCATTGCCGTCGCGACAATTGAGGCGACCCGCCTGACGCTCAAAACATGATCGTTTCGCGATGACTAAGAGCAATCTTGGTCGACATGGCCGCTACCTTCCAAGTTTAACGAACAAACGCGGGCGCGGCATGATCCCGGCACGGTCCTACAATGCGATCCACTCGAAGGACGGGCTTGTCGTCCTCCCCACTGATCAATCGCCCGTCGATCGCAAGGCAGGCGCGCTCTTCCCAAGCCTGCGACACGGCACTCAACAATGCCTTGTCACCGATCATCGGTGGCGGCGGCAAATTTCCCTCCATGTCCGAATAGAGCAGCCCTTCCCTCACCCCATGTGCTGGTTCACGCGGAATGAAAACGCCGCGCGATGGGCAAGGCAGGCGGACGCACCGTATCCCCGTATCGCCAATATGCAGACGCATCGGGGCAGCATCGCCCTCTATCGCGACCAGCGGCTCGGATATGGCGGATTGCGCCAGGGCCGCAGCGAATAGCGCATTAGCGATTTGGAAGGCCATTGCGTGTCCTCGTCTCTTTGATTTCCTGCTTCCGCGCGATCATGTCATCGCGCATGGCGATCAAACGGGGTGACAACGCTTCCGCGCATTACCGAGCTTGCCAAGGGGATCGCCGGGGTCTGGAACAACTACAAGATTTACCTCGACGGTTCAGAGGCGCTGGCCAATTTCTATCGCGAGGTGCCGCTGTTTGTTTCGCTCGACGATCACGAAATTCTGAACGACGTCACGGGATCCGGCCAAACGGGTTTCCGCATCGATGCGCGGGGCAAGCCCTGGCAAGAGGATATGAGCCGGGATGACCTTCAAAATGACGTCGAGCGCGCAGTGTTTCGGGACCCAGCCGTTGCGGCCTGGCGTGATTATGTGGGCTGGAGCAATCCGAATATCGGCAATCAGCAACCCAGCCATTTCGGCGCGGCGAGCGTGCGGACCGGAACGAATATTCTGACGGACCCCAAAGCCGATTTCAGCAAGCTCGATCTCAAAAAAGCTTCAAACCTTCATGTGCTTTGGGGCTTTGGCAACACGGGTGTTTACAAGATTGCCAGGGTGATCGATCGCCACCGCATTGAAATCGAGCCCTCCTTCACAATTTCGGAGGATGTGCGCTACAGCATCGGCAGCAATCTCTGGTCCAGCTTCCGGGTCTCGAACGCCGACTTCTTCCTGCTCGACACGCGCTCCAACCGGACCCTGCACAACAAGAACAATCTGGCCGATCCAACGACCAGCATGCTCGGTTCTCAGCAGAAGCAGTGGCTCATCAATGCGCTGAAGAAGAGCGATGCCGATTTCATCTTCATCGTCTCATCAGTCAACTTGGCCGTGCCGCATGACAATGGCGCCTGGTATGGCAAGGGGTCAGGGGGCGCGGGCAAGGATGATGGCTGGACCGCGCAACTGCACGAGCGGGGCGAATTGCTCAAGGTTGCAGAGGCGCTCGGCAAGCCCGTCTTCTTCCTCACCGGTGATCTTCACAAATCCTTCGTCGCGCGCATCGCGCCAGGTGTTTACGACATCGCCAGCGGGCCTCACACGAGCAGCAACCACCGGATCGGTGATGCGGGCGGCTCCCCGCCGGCTGGATGGTATCAGTCCGGTGATCGTCTGGTGAACGTGCTGTGGTCCAGCAATCAGTATCGCAACGACACTGGCGGCACGAGCGGGCAGGCACGTGGCAAAGGCTGGCCGATCTATACGATTGTTCGCGCCAACAACGCCTTCAACATTCCGGACAATAGCGGCAAGGATCGTTGGCAGGCTTATCCGGAGCCTCAGATCATCTTTGAGTTTCGCGATGGCTTCACTGGCGATCTCGTCTTTGCGCACTCCGTTTCGACGTCCGACGCCAAGCCGCGCTCCGAGCCGGTGCCGGCATCGGTCGTCAAAGCGCTCGGCGGCATCAGGGAGTGATTGCCATGGCCGGTATTCTCTTCGATGCTCTGGCTGGCGCGCAAGCGGAAGGAGCGCATGAACCGCACCTTCTCTCGCGGGAGCAAGGCGGGCGGTCCACCTTGCCGGCAGAAAGCAACAAAGGACCAAATGACACTTTGCTGGTGACGGGAGTTGTTGCCGCATCGCTCGGCTATGCGACCCTTCGCTATAATGTGTTTAAAAATGTGCCTTGGGCAGACTGGCCATCCTACACGCTCAACAAAGCGATCGCTGTCGCCGCCTTGTTGCTGATCGTTCTCAGCGTCGCTCGGTTCGGACTGCGCGGTGGATCGATCGGGACGCTCATGTTGTGGGCAGGAGGGCTAGCGCTAACGCACAGCCTGCTTTCCTTCGGCCTGCTGGACCCTGCCTACTATCCGCGTTTGTTCGTGGGCACCAAACTCACCTTCCTCGCGGGTTTGTCCATCATGCTGGGTGCTGCATTGATGACGGTGATGGAGATCGGTGCTCGGCGATCGAGCAGATGGGCACGCCCAGTGCAGCATGCGGTGCTGGCGGTCACGGCTTTTGCTATCGGCCTTCACGCAGCGCTACCAGCCGTTTCAACATGGCTCGACCCCGCGACCTGGCCGGGCGGACTGCCGCCGCTTACGCTGATCTCGTTCATCTCAGGCTCCGCCGCCCTCGTCATCTGGTGGTTTCGTCCGGTGACCGCGCAGCTGACCAATCCAACCCATTGATAGGATTTTCTGATGCTCGACAGACGGAACATTTTGCGCGGCGCCTCCGCGCTCGCTCTTGGCGGCTTGTTCAGGGGCGGCGTCGCCTGGTCGCAGACCAATAGCGCTGTGCGCGCGATCTTGCCCTCAGCAAGCAGCGACACGCTGGCAATTAAGGTGCTGCTCGAAACGCCGCCATCATCGCCACCTTCACTCACAATCGATGGACGCGCGGTGACGGCGCAACAGCAGGATCCTGATGGTTATGCTTGGGCTTTCGTGCAGGGCGGCCTGAAGGGCGGGACGGCGTACAACCTGACCTTGAGAGATGGGGAGGGCAAAGCCTTGCGGGCGCCCTGGACGCTCAAGACGCTGCCGGCGCTGGACGCCACGCCGGATCATTTCAGAATATTATTCTTCACCTGCGCGGGCGGGGACGAGGGAGGCCAACCCTACGCTGGTCTATACTGAGAGCATCAGGCAGGTCGCGCATTGACGAGGCGGTAGAAGATGCCGCTCTCATCCTGGCCGACAAGCTGGAGCGTGCCAGTGATGATATGCACCTTGCTCTCGTTCACTGGGAACGGCACTGCCGCCATCACTTCAATGAACTGGTGGGGCAGAGCATGCATGTGGAACGGGCAGCCGGGCGGATAGCCGAGCAGCACCCAATGCTTTTGCTGCGCTGAATTTTCCAGCGGCATCATCCAGCCTGCAATTTTGATCTGCTTGCCGTGGAGCGCCTGGATAGCGGGCGGGAAGATGGGCTTGGTATAGATTATCTTCGTCTTGGGATCGGTGCGGTCGTTGAGCTTTGTTGCCCCGAGCGCTGCCCAGGAGACGCCGCCTGCCGGTGTTTTTGCTGGCTGCCAGACATCCTTGACCTTGGGATCGGGCGCGCGGCCCATTTCCTGAATCGCAGCCGACGGACTAGCGACGAGGAGCGCGCTGAGAATGGCGATGAAGCGGTGCGAACGCATGAGCATCTCTCTCAATTGGACTGGGCGAGCGATCCCGCCAAATCAGTGC
>CAMLFF010000139.1 GCA_946479185.1 uncultured Sphingobium sp. | reverse complement strand
ATGGATGCTTCGCTCAAGCCGCTGGGTATCGATGTGCCGCGTTGGCGTGTTCTCGCCATCCTGAACAAGCGCGGCACCTGCACCATCACGCAGCTCACGGCAGAAGCGGTGTCACGCATGTCGACCATGGCTAAGATCATCCAGCGCATGATTGCCGAGGATCTGGTCGTTGCCACAAAATCGATCGACGACCAGCGCGCCACCGAAGTCGACATTGCGCCACGCGGACGCGAGATTCTGGTTCAGGTGCAGGACAAGGTTGCGCGTATCGGCCGCGAGGCCTTCCACGACGTTTCCAAGTCCGATCTGCGCACGCTCATCGCGATGACTCAAAAGATTCATCTCAACCTCTCACCCTGACCTCAGTCTCCTGCGGGCGCCGCGGTGATGAAGGAGAGCACCGCCTGCGCAAATGCGTCCGGCTGCTCGACATTGGAGAGATGGGCCGCCTCCAGGAAGGTGATCCGCGTATCGTAAAGCGTGCGCCCCAGAGCCTCGCTGTCCGCCGGCGGCGTTGCCGGATCGAGCGTTCCGCCGATAATCAGCGTGGGCACCTCGTTCAGCGAGCCGATCTGGCGCATGTCCATGTCCCGAATGGCTGCGCAGCATCCGGCATAACCCTCCGGCTTTGTCGCGAGCAATCCTTCGCGGATCGGCGCAATCGCTTCGGGGTGATTGGCCGGAAAATCCTTGGTGAACCAGCGCGCGATCGAGCCCTCGGTCAGCGGCCCCATCCCCTGCGCGCGGACTAGATCGATACGCGCATCCCAATTGGATGGCGGCCCCATATAGGCGGAGGTGTTGGCAAGCACGAGGCCACGCAGGCGCGCGGGCTCACGCACGCCGAGCCATTGCCCGATCATCCCGCCAAGCGACAGCCCGCAGAAATATACAGGCCCAAGGTCGAGCGCCTCGATAAGCTCCACAACGTCGCGCCCCAGCCGGTCCATCGAATAGGCACCGGCAGGCGCGTCGGACAGGCCATGTCCGCGACTGTCATAGCGCAGTACCCGGCAATGTCGTGAGAAGGCCTCGATCTGAGCATCCCACATCGACATGGAGGTGCCGAGCGAATTGGAGAGCAGCAGCACAGGCGCATCGCTCGGCCCGTCGAACCGATAGGCGATGCGGCACCCGTCGCCGGTCATGATCGAACTGGACATCATAAGCGCTCCGTCAAAGGCTAGCGGACAAAAGCTTCATCCCCGCCGCCGCGATCCTTCGCTGCGGCGGGGATGAAGTGGCTCTTCATCAGCCTCGATCGTCCTCAGACGCTCGCTGTGGCGCGAGGGCGTGCGGAGAAACGTTCGTCGGCGGCTGCCTCAGCCCGCTGGAGCTGGAAGTCGAAGCCGATATAGGCGCTCTCGCCCTGCCGGTTGGGAACAGGCAGAAGGCCTTCGCGCGTTCCGAAGGCAAAGTCGTCGGCAGCGAAGGGATCGTCACCAAAGTTGATCTGGGTCGTGAGCGTCCGGTAGCCGGGCGCCTCGATGAAGAAATGCACATGCGCGGGGCGATTGCCGTGGCGGCCCAGGGCATGCATCAGCCGCTCGGTGGCGCCGCCGGGCGGCACGCTATAGCCGTTAGGCATTTTGGAATGGAACGAGTAGCGCCCATCACTGCCAAGCTTGATGCGGCGGCGATTGTTGAACGGCGTCTGCTCGCCGGTGGGGTCGAAGTGCGAATAGAAGCCCTTGGAATTCGCGTGCCACACGTGGACGATCGCGTTTTGCACCGCTTCGCCATCAGGGCCGGTCACTTGACCGGACATGTAGAGCGTGTCTGTCTCATCCGGGTCGCTGGTGAGGTCCACATCGCCATCCACGAGCGGCGCGCCTTCCACATAAAGCGGGCCTTCGATCGTGCGCGGCGTGCCGCCCGTCAAACCGGCCTCGGCATCCTTGGCGTCCATATAGAGATCGATGAAATGCTCTACACCGATGCCAGGCGCCATCAGGCCGAACTCACCGGCGCCCTGCTGGAAGAAATTCACAGCCTGCCAAAATTCGCCTTCGTCGATATCATGTTTGACGATGGCGACCATCACGGCCTCGATAAGGTCGCGGGCAATCGCCTTGAGGCGCGTATCGCCGCCTTCCTGATCGGTGCCGCTCGCGCGGTCTAGGAGCGCCTGGATGGGTGCGGTCTTTACGAAATCTGGGCTCATAATGCCTCTCCTCTATTGCGAGCGACGCTTAACGGTCGTCTTCATGGGTGGATGATGGGTGGCGGCAAAGTGCCGTGATGCGCACGTCCATGAACGGGTAGAGCGGCAGCGACATGAGGATGTCGTGCAACTCCGCATTGCTCTGGACGTCGAAGATGCTGACATTCGCATATTGGCCAACCACGCGCCAGATGTGGCGCCAGGTTCCGGCTGTCTGAAGCTCCTGAAAGCGCGCTTTTTCAGCGGCTTTGAGGGCCTCGAACTTCGCCGGATCATAATCCAGCGGCACGTTCACATCCATCTCGACTTTAAAAAGCATGGCTCAGGCCGTCCGTTTGGCTGGAATGGAAATGGTTGGTTTCGAGGCGTCGCGGCGCATGGATGCGACCCGATCCTCATCGAGCGCAACGCCGAGGCCCGGACCCTCCGGCACGGTGAGCGCAAAGTCCTTGTAGATCAGCGGCGTCTCAAGAATTTCCTCGGTGAGGAGCAGCGGGCCGAAAAGCTCGGTGCCAAAGGCGAGCGTGGGGAAGGTCGCGAACACATGGGCCGAGGCCACGGTGCCGATGGCGGCTTCCAGCATCGTGCCCCCATAAAGCGCCACGCCCGCCGCATCGGCGATCGCCTGAACCTGCTTGGCCGCGAAAAGCCCGCCCGATTGCTCGATCTTCACGGCAAACACATTGGCAGCCGCAGCGCTCGCATAATCATAAGCACTGGCCGGGCCCTGCAGTGCCTCGTCCGCCATGATCGGGATCGCGCAGCGCGCCGCCAAGCGCGCCATGCCCGCGCGATTGCTCCGGCTGATCGGCTGCTCCACCAGATCGCAGCCGACATCGGCAAGCATCGCAATGCCACGCAGCGCCGTGGGCTCATCCCAGGCCGTGTTGACGTCGACCCGGATGCTGGCCCGGTCGCCCAGCGCCTTCTTGATCGCACCGACATGCGCGACATCGTCTGCCACCGGGCGTTTGCCGATCTTGAGCTTGAACAGATTATGGCGACGGCTCGCCACCATCTCTTTCGCTTCGGCAATGTCCTTCTGGGTGTCGCCGCTCGCCAGCGTCCACAGGATCGGCAGCCTGTCATGCACGCGCCCGCCAAGCAGTTCACTCACCGGCAGGCCAACGCGCTTGCCATGCGCATCGAGCAGCGCCGTCTCGATCGCGCATTTGGCGAAATGATTGCCGACGATATGCTTGCCGATCTTGGCCATGGCTTGCGCGGGCCGCGTGGGGTCGCAGGCCAGCAGGATCGGTGCGAAATAGGTATCGATATTGAGCTTGATGCTCTCCGGGCTCTCGGGCCCATAAGCAAGACCCGCAATCGTCGTCGCTTCACCGACGCCAACGATACCATCCGAGCTATATAGGCGCACGAGGCAGAGCACCTGAACTTCCATGGTCGCCATGGCGAGCACATGGGGGCGGATGCAGGGCACATCCACCAGAAACGTCTCAATACGGTCGATCGTGATCATGCCGGTCCCTCTTTAGACCCACCCATGTTAGTGGCTTGTGCGCGCCTTAGGAAAGACTTACTGAATCCTCTATCATACTTAGGAGGTATCATGGAGCTGCGGCATCTGCGCTATTTCGCTGCCGTCGCGGGCGAGGGCAATTTCACCCGTGCCGCTGAAAAGCTTGGCATCGCGCAACCCCCGCTCAGTCGGCAAATCCGCGATCTGGAGATCGAGCTTGGGGTCGATTTGCTGGACCGCAGCACCCGCCCGGTCAGACTGACCGACACCGGGCGGCTCTTTTTCGAGCAGTCGCTCCAGATCCTCGCCAGCATCGATCAGCTGGTGCAGACGGCCCGCCAATATGCCTCCAGCAAGCAGCCGCGCTTCGTGATCGGCGTTGTGGGATCGATCATGCAGGGCGCCCTGCCGGACATGATCCGGCGTTTTCGCGCGCAGGCGGCGCAGATCGATGTCGAGCTGGTCGAGCTCACCACTGTCGAGCAGGTGGCCGCGCTCAAGGAGGGGCGCATCGATGCGGGGCTAGGCCGTGTGCGGATCGATGACGCCGCAATCCGGCGCGAGATTCTCTATAGCGAAACGCTCGTCGCCGCTCTTCCGGCGCAGGACGCACTGGCGCTGCGTGGCGACCCCATCTCCCTTGCCGAGCTCGTGGCGGGGACGATGATCATTTACCCAAGCCGCCCTCGCCCAAGTTATGCCGATCAGCTGCTAGGCCTGTTTCGCGATCATGGCTGCTCGCCGCGCAAGATCATTGAAGTGCGCGAAGTGCAGACCGCCCTGGGTCTGGTGGCTGCGCAGTCAGGCTATGCTATCGTGCCAGCCTCCATGCTTCATCTGCAACGCAGCGACATCGCCTATCTGCCAATTTTGGAGGACGCAGTCTCGCCAATCATCCTCAGTCAGCGGGCGTCCGACCAAAGCGAAAGCGCTGCGCTTTTCCGGGAAATTGGCCGGGCCGTGTTCGAGTCAGCAGCCTGAACTGCCGTCGACCATCCGCACGAGATTGGCGAGTGTACGGGTGATCGGGGTGGCAACGCCCTTGGCTTGCGCCGCGCGGACGATCGCTCCGTTGATGGTCTCGATCTCGGTGCGACGCCCCGCCTCGACATCCTGAAGCATGGACGGTTTGTGCTGCCGTTGATGCGCCAGCGCATGCTCTATCTTGGCCCTGATGCTGTCTGGATCGATGATGATCCCATAAGCAGCGGCAGTAGAAACCGTCTCGGCGACGATGCCGAACGCGATGTCGCGACCCTCGGCGTTATCCAAACCGGCCACCGTCGCGCGGGTTATCGTTGCGAGTGGGTTGAGCGCTGCATTGAAGGCGACCTTCTCCCAGATGGATGTAAGTATCTTGTCGTCATGTTGGGCGGGCAGGCCAGCGCGGCTGAAAAGCTTGGCAACCCGATCGGCCATGTCCGCGCTCGCGCCCGCAAAAGCGCCAAGCCAGATTTTGCCCTGCCCGTGGGACGACACAAACGCCGGGGGCGAAAGGTCGGCAGGGAGATCGGTTGCGCCGATCAGGATGCGGTCAGGCGCGAACACCTGCGCAATCTCTTCGGCATTGCCCAGGCCATTCTGCAAGGTGATGGCGTGGGCGTCACCATCGGCCAGATGCGCGACCGAGCGGATCGCCGCACGGCTGTGCATGCCCTTGGTGAACAGCATGACGAGATCGGTCGGGCCAGCCTCCTCAGCGCGGGAGGTGCCCACATGCACAATCCGGCGCCCGCGATCATCGTCGATCGTGATGCCCTGCGCGGCGATCGCAGCGAGGCGATCCTCATCACTGTCGATCAGCGTGACGGCCACGCCGCTCTCGCCCAGATTGGCCGCAAAGAGGCAGCCCATTGCGCCAGCCCCGATAATTGTGACGTGCGCGATCTGTAGCATGGTTTGACCTCAGGAACGTTAAATGACGCGGGGCAGGAAAGCGCGTCGGCGAGCTGAGCACCGATGACTAAGCCCTCGCGCGCAGTCGCACCAACCAGATCGCGTATGCACCGTCCCAAATCCGTCGTCGGCTCCATGCAAACCCAGCCAGAAAATCACACGACCCCCTTGTGTTGCGAATTAGCAACACCATCTGATGCCATGCGAAGGGAGCATCTATGAACCTCGAGAAATTTACCGATCGCGCCAAGGGATTCCTGCAGAGCGCACTGACTGTCGCGATCCGCATGAGCCATCAGCGGATCGGGCCTGAACATCTTTTGAAAGCGCTGCTTGAGGATGAGCAGGGCATGGCGAGTGGCCTCATCAAGGCCGCCGGTGGCGACGCCGCGACTGCGCTGCGCGAGACCGATGCAGCGCTGGCCAAAGTGCCTGCCGTCAGCGGCTCAGGCGCCCAGCAATCACCCGGCCTCGACAATGATGCCGTGCGCGTGCTCGATACGGCTGAGCAGGTCGCGCAGAAGGCGGGCGATTCTTACGTCACGGTCGAGCGGATGCTCATTGCGCTCACACTCGCCACGACGACCACCGCAGGCAAGGCGCTGGCAGCCGCTGGCGTGAAGGCCGAGGCGCTCAACGCCGCGATCAATGAGCTGCGCAAGGGCAAGACAGCCGACACAGCATCCGCTGAAGATCGCTATGACGCGCTCAAGAAATTCGCGCGCGATCTCACCGAGGCAGCGCGAGACGGCAAGCTTGATCCGGTGATTGGGCGTGATGAAGAGATCCGCCGTACCATCCAAATCCTCGCCCGGCGCACGAAGAACAACCCGGTGCTGATCGGCGAGCCGGGTGTCGGCAAGACCGCGATTGCGGAAGGCCTCGCCCTGCGCATCGCCAATGGCGACGTGCCCGATACGCTCAAGGGCCGCAGCCTCATGGCGCTCGATATGGGCTCGCTCATTGCGGGCGCAAAATATCGCGGCGAATTTGAGGAGCGCCTCAAGGGCGTGCTCGATGAGGTGAAGGGCGCCGAGGGGCAGATCGTGCTGTTCATCGATGAAATGCACACGCTCATCGGCGCGGGCAAATCGGAAGGGGCGATGGACGCCTCCAACCTCTTGAAGCCTGCGCTTGCCCGCGGCGAACTGCATTGCATCGGCGCGACCACGCTCGATGAATATCGCAAGCATGTGGAGAAGGACCCCGCACTCCAGCGGCGCTTCCAGCCGGTGTTCGTGGGCGAGCCGACGGTGGAGGACACCATCTCCATCCTGCGCGGTATCAAGGATAAATATGAGCTGCATCATGGCGTGCGGATCACCGACGGGGCAATCGTTGCCGCCGCGACCCTCTCCCACCGCTATATTGCTGATCGATTTTTGCCGGATAAAGCCATTGATCTGATGGACGAGGCCGCGAGCCGGCTGCGCATGGAAGTAGAGAGCAAGCCCGAGGAAATCGAAGCCCTCGACCGGCGCATCATGCAATTGCAGATTGAACGGGAGGCGCTGAAGAAGGAAACCGACCAGCCAAGCAAGGACCGCCTTGCTGCGCTGGAGGATGAGCTTGCCAATCTCGAGCAGCAATCGGCTGAGCTGACCACGCGCTGGCAGGGCGAGAAGGACAAGATTGCCGGTGAAGCCAAGATGATGGAACAGCTTGATGCCGCGCGCATCGAGCTGGATCAGGCGCAACGTGCAGGCAATCTCGGTCGTGCAGGTGAGCTGAGCTATGGCGTCATCCCGCAGCTCGAAAAGCAGATTGCCGATGTGAAGAGCGCTGGCGAAGGCGCGATGCTGCGGGAGGAAGTGACGAGCGAGGATATTGCCGCCATCGTCAGCCGCTGGACCGGCATTCAGGTCGAGAAGATGCTGGCGAGTGATCGCGAGAAGCTGCTCGCGATGGAAACGAAGCTCGGCGAGCGCGTCATCGGTCAGGCCGAGGCGGTGAAGGCCGTCTCCACCGCCGTGCGCCGCGCGCGTGCTGGCCTGCAGGATCCCAACCGCCCGCTCGGCAGCTTCCTTTTCCTCGGCCCCACGGGCGTCGGCAAGACGGAGCTGACCAAGGCGCTCGCCAGCTTCCTGTTCGATGATGACAATGCGATGGTGCGCATCGACATGAGCGAGTTCATGGAGAAGCACAGCGTCGCCCGCCTCATCGGCGCGCCTCCGGGCTATGTCGGCTATGAGGAAGGCGGCGTGCTGACCGAAGCCGTGCGACGCAGACCCTATCAGGTGATCCTGTTTGATGAGGTGGAAAAGGCGCATGGCGATGTGTTCAACGTGCTGCTGCAAGTGCTGGACGACGGTCGCCTGACAGACGGCCAGGGCCGCACTGTGGACTTCACCAACACCATCATCGTGCTGACCAGCAACCTTGGCAGCCAGTTCATCGCCAGCCTGGCTGATGATGAGCCGGTCGAGAAGGTGGAAGATCAGGTGATGGACGTGGTGCGCGCGCACTTCCGCCCGGAATTCCTCAACAGGCTGGACGAGATCGTGCTCTTCCAC
>CAMLFF010000138.1 GCA_946479185.1 uncultured Sphingobium sp. | reverse complement strand
TGCTTTTCTTTTCCCTACATTGGTGGGAGCCTGCGTTCATTTGCTGCGTTCTGCAGTCATTCGGCCATTTGGCGCTCTTCTGGTAGGATACGCACTCCGCAATGACTGACTTGAAAATCGCTCCCTGTGCTGCTGCCGATGCCGAGCAGGAGCGGATGGATGTCATTGCTTCCCACGACATGCCCGGGCTGGAAGATGATCCCCAACTGGTCGCAATCACACAGTTTGCGGCGAAATTATGTGACGCTCCGATGTGTCTCGTCAGCGTTGTGGAGACGGAAAGGCAGCGCTTCCTCGCCCGCACGGGCCTGGATGCTCGGGAAACGGCGCGCGACGTATCCTTCTGCGCGCATGCGATGCTGGATCGTGAGATTCTCGTGGTGCCGGACGCGACGCTCGATCCCCGGTTCAAGGATAATGCGCTCGTCACATCGGGGCTCGAAATTCGGTTTTATGCGGGCGCACCGTTGCTCTCCGAGGAAGGCCTGCCGCTCGGAGCGCTCTGCGTCGTCGATCCTGTCGCCCGCGCAGGGCTGACCCCGCTACAGCTTGAGGGTCTGTCGATCCTGGCCAAACAGGTATCCTGCATCCTCATGGAGCGGCGCACCGCGCGCAGCACCGGGCGGCGCTTTGATGAGCAGGAGCAGCGCTTTCGCATTTTGGCGGACACCATGCCTCAAATGGTCTGGTCCACCCGGGCCGATGGCTTCCATGATTATTACAACGCCCGCTGGTATGAGTTCACCGGCGTTCCGGCTGGCTCAACCGATGGCAAAGGCTGGGCGGGCATGTTTCACCCGGAGGATCAGGACCGCGCCTGGGCCGTCTGGCGTCATTCGCTCGACACGGGCGAACCCTATGAGATCGAGTATCGTCTGAGGAACGCCGCTGGTGAGTATCGCTGGACGCTCGGGCGCGCGCTGCCCATCCGCGACAGCAATGGCAAGATCATGCGCTGGTTCGGCACCTGCACCGATATTCATGACAGCAAGATTCTGCAGGAACAGCGCGAGATCATTTCACATGAGCTGAGCCACCGCATTCAGAACATCTTCTCCGTCATCGGAGGTCTTGTGGGCCTCTCCTCGCGGCATGATCCGGCAATGGCGCCCCTCGCCGAGGAGCTGCGCGGGCGGATCGCGGCGCTTGGCCGCGCGCATGATTTCGTGCGCCCCCATAGCGAGCGCTCGCGCCCGGCGAGAATGCAGGATAGCCTCTCAGGCCTCGTCGAAACGCTGCTGACGCCTTATGAAACCAATGGTGATAGGCGCGTCCTCATTGAGGGTGACGAGATTGAGATCGATGATCGTTCTGCGACGCCGCTGGCGCTACTGTTTCACGAACTCGCCACCAACTCCGCGAAATATGGCGCCTTGTCGGTCGATAGCGGCACGGTGGAGATCAACTTTGCCAAGCAGGATGGCGAATTCTTGATCCGCTGGACGGAATCCGGCGGCCCAGCGGTAACCGCCCCAACCCGCGAAGGCTTTGGCAGCAAGCTCATTGAAATCAGCATTGCCCGCCAGCTCAACGGCAAGCTGGAGCGTGAATGGAACCCGGAGGGCCTGATCGTTACAGCGCTGATTCCGGATTCGGTGCTGAGCCGCCAATCTTGACCGGGAAGCGGACAAGATCCTCATGATCGGCTTCCAGCCCTTCAAGCGCTAGCGCTGCAGCGGCGAGGATCGCGGGATCGCTGAATGGCTTGCGGATATAGCCTATCGAGGTTGGGGCCGGCACGTCAATCTGAGCCGGATTTGCGGTCACATAGACCACTTTGGTGCCATATTGCTGGGCAAGCTCCAGCGCGATCTGCGGCCCTGTCGGCCCATCACGCAGATTGAGATCGATAAAGGCAGCATCCGCCTTTGCGCCCGCAGAAATCGCCTGCATCTTGTCCGATGCGATGGCGACGACATGATAGCCCGCATCCACCAGAATGCGTTCGATATCCATCGCCACCATGATTTCATCTTCGACGATGAGGATCGATTTAGAGGTCACGTCATTCTCCATTGGCATTGCTGTAATGCCAGGGCGCTGCTCCAGTTCCCTCGCCCGTCTCAACTGACTGGAAATTCTGGGGATTTATTTCCGGCCTGCTCTTGCAGCGACACCCGACGAAGTCAGGCAAGCACTGCGGCAAAGCGCTCGATGGCGGAAGTAAGGTTCGGCATGATGAGGCCGCGCTCGCTCGTCATGGGTGCATGAAGCGGACGCCGGGCAGGCCATCCCATCGCGGCGACAGGCAAGGGCTCAATGAGATCAGTCTGGAGATCCAGCGCATCGCCAAGCAGATGCGCAAAGGCCGCCCATGACAAAGCGCCCTCGCTCGTGAGATGCCACAACCCCACCTCGCCATCGATGATGAGATCGAGCGTCGTGCGGACGAGATCGGGCACATAGGTGGGCGAGGTGATGCAATCCTGAACCGCGCGGAAAGGCTGCCCAGCCCGCATGGCCGCCGCAGCATGCACCGCAAAATTATGTCGGTCGTAAGGTGAGAAAAAGGACGCCGTGCGGATGATGAGCGCGCTGGCGTTCAGCGCAAGAATGGCCTCTTCCGCATGCGCCTTGCTCTGCCCATAGATGTTGAGGGGTGCGGGGCGATCACTCTCCACATAGGGACGATTGGCCAAGCCATCGAACACCAGATCGCTGGAAAAGCAGCTATAGTGCAGGCCCCGCTCGGCGCAGGCATGGGCGAGATCGACGCAGCCGGTGAAGTTCGCCGCAAGGCAATCCTCCGCCTGATGCTCGGCATCATCCACGCGTACCCAGCCTGCGCAATTGATCACCGCCCATGGGCGCAGCACATCGAGAACCTCGCCGATCTGCGCGACGTTGCGCAAATCCAGCTGATCGCGGCTCGTCACCACATGGTGGATATCGCGCAGGCGGCACGCCCCTGCAAAAGCCTGTCCGAGTGTGCCGGTCGCGCCGACGATCAAGAGGGGGCGGGTCTGGGCCATGCGGGCAGGCGCCGCGAAAGCCGTTGCGCGAGCTGGCACATGCAGGCGCTCGGGCCGCTGCCACCAGCCTTGCCCATCAAGCACCGGATGCACGGGACTCTCGCCCGCAGCCAATGTGCGGATCAACGGCGCAATCGCGGTCTCGCGCGGCGCTGGCCCACGCACATCGAATGTCCCGCTCTCATAATGGCCGTCCTGCCGGGTCAGCAGACTATCCCAGTCAAAAGCGCCAAACAGGCTCCACGCCGTGACCGCCTCGATCGCGACCCCTTCAGCGCGCAACTGCGTGGCTGTGTCCCACGCATCGCGCACCCAGCGCATCTGCTCCTCGCGCGTGCAGCCAACATGCACCTCGGTGAGCGCAAGCGGGGTTCCATAGCGCTCCCAAGCTGAGCGCAGCGCCCCTGCAAGGCCGGAGGGCTGCTCGACCGCTCGCACCGCTGCCACATCCGCCAGCGGACCATGCGCGCTCATGCCGTGCGTGGCGGGCGGATAGAGCTCCAGCCGATGATCGAGAAAGCGATCGCTGGTCAGATAATGGTTCACACCGATCACGTCCAGCGCACAAGGATTGTCGGCGATCTGCATCACGCGATCGACAAGGCCCAGTCCAGAGAGATGATCCCACAGGATATGATCGCAGGTGAGCGCACCGCTCAGCAGATCCCAGCTCGCCCAGCGCCGGTGATTGTCAAACTCTGCCTGAGCAGCCAGCGCTGGCGTAGCCTGCGTGAAGCCCAGATCCTCGGTCTGGATCAGCCGAGCGGCTGGATTGACCGCACGGATCGCGCGCATCGACAGCCGCACCGCGTCGATCTGGTTAAGTAGCGCCAGCCAGAAGGCTCGGTCAGCCTGCTTGTGCGGATACCAATGCCCGTACAGCGCAGCAAATCGCGCGGTGGTGAGCGGCTCGTTGATGGGCGTCCAGTCCCTCACCCACGGGAAACGCCTGGCAGCCTGCGCAGCATGGGCCGCCACGCCACGCGCAAAATCCTCCTGAAGCAGGCTTGTATGCGGCGGCCCGCTGCCATGATGGACAAGGCCGAGGATAGGCCGCACACCTAACCCACACAACGTCTCCAGCCGCGCCTCATGCCAGGCCCACAGGCCTTCCCGGGCTGGCGACGCGGCAAATGTCTCCCACAATAGGGGATAGCGCACGGCCTTGATGCCAAGGCCCGCAAGACGCGCAAGATCATCAGCTCGGCTGTTATGATCGTTCAGGCGGCATTGGTCCCGATAGGCATCGCCCACCCGGTTCAGCGTGCATTCCACGCCGCCCCAAAGGTCCAAGCGCTCAAAGTCGGGCAAGGCCGGAATGATGATATCCTCTCTAAGGCAGGGCTTCGCACATGATCTTACGCATGAGCAGCCCTAGATATCCGCCTCCGGAAACGCGTCGGCGCTTATCGTATTAATTCTCGTTAATTTCAGGGGCGCTGTGAGGAGCGCGGAAGCCTCGCGTGCATTGTGATCATGCAAGTTTTTCATACTCCGTCCTGAAAGCTGAACCGTATGACTTTGGTGTGCTTTTCACATCTGCGCTGGGATTTTGTGTTCCAGCGCCCGCAGCATCTCATGTCCAATTTCGCTCGCCGACAACCGGTGCTGTTCTGGGAAGAGCCCGTCATAAGTCCCGACATAACAAATCCAACGCTCGCTTTGCGCACCCCTGTGCCCAATGTGACGGTCGCCGTGCCGCAGTTGCCGGAAGGCTTGTCCGGGCCGGATACGGAAGCCGCGCTGCGAGCGCTGCTGGACGCCCATCTCAAAGGCGCAAACGGTCCGCTCATCCGCTGGTACTACACGCCCATGATGCTGCCCTTCTCGCGCCATCTGCGGGCGGATTGCACCATCTATGATTGCATGGATGAGCTGGCGAATTTCATGTTTGCGCCGCCCGAACTGCCCGGCCTGGAGGCTGAGCTATTCGATGCGGCGGACCTCGTCTTCACAGGCGGTTACAGCCTGTATGAAGCCAAGCGCGGGCGGCATCCTGCAGTCCATGCCTTCCCCTCCAGCGTGGATGTCGCTCACTTTGCGACCGCGCGGATGCCCGGCGACGATCCACAGGATCAAGTCGGCTTCGCGCGGCCGCGCTTCGGCTTTTATGGCGTGATTGACGAGCGGATGGACCTGGCGCTTATTGCAGCGCTGGCCGATGCGCGACCAGATTGGTCGATTATCATGGTCGGTCCGGTCGTGAAGATCGATCCCGCCCATCTGCCGCAGCGGCCCAACATCGCTTATCTTGGCGGCAAGACCTATGCCGATCTGCCGCGCTATGCGGGGTCGTGGGACGTGGCTCTGATGCCCTTCGCGATCAATGAGAGCACCCGCTTCATCTCGCCCACCAAGACGCCGGAATATCTGGCGGCTGGCCTGCCTGTGGTCTCGACGCCTATCGTGGATGTCGTGCGCCATTATGGCCTGCTCGATGCGGTTGAGATCGCCAGCAATGCCGATACCTTCATTGCGGGTTGCGAGCAAGCCTTGGCGCGGTCGCGCGAACCCGCCAATGCGGCGTGGCGCGCCGAGGCGGACAAGCTGCTCGGCGGCCTCTCATGGACGACCACGGTCAGCGCGATGGAAAGCCTCATCGACCGCGCAAGCATGCCTAAGAGCAGCAGCCGCAAACGCCATTATGACTATCTGGTCGTCGGCGCTGGTTTCGCCGGGTCCGTCATGGCCGAGCGGCTGGCGAACGACAGCGGCAAGCGCGTGCTGGTGATCGACAAGCGCGAGCATATCGCGGGCAATGCCTATGATCATCAGGACGAGGCGGGCATCATGGTGCATCGCTACGGCCCGCATATCTTCCACACCAATAGTCAGGATATCGTCAATTATCTCTCCCGCTTCACCGCCTGGCGCCCCTATGAGCACCGGGTGCTGGCGGACATTGATGGCGTGCGCGTGCCCATGCCGATCAATCGCGATACGCTGAACATCCTGTACGATCTTGACCTCAAGACCGAGCATGAGGCCGAGGCGTATCTGGCCAGCCGCGCCGAGCCTGTGGACGAGATCATCACCTCTGCCGATGTCGTCATCTCCAAGGTCGGGCGCGAGCTCTACGAGACCTTCTTCCGCGGTTATACGCGCAAGCAATGGGGCATCGATCCCTCCGATCTCGACAAGTCCGTGACAGCCCGCGTGCCGACGCGCACCAACACGGACGACCGCTATTTCACGGACAGCTTTCAGGCGATGCCAGAAGCCGGTTACACCGCAATGTTTGAGAAGATGCTCGATCATCCGTTGATCGACGTGGAACTGGGCGTGACGTTCGAGGATATGCGCGCGCAGGTCAGCTATGATCGGCTGGTCTTCACCGGGCCAATCGATGAATATTTCGACTTTTGCTACGGGCGCTTGCCCTACCGCTCGCTCGGCTTCCGCCATGAGACGCTGGATCGCGAATGGCTGCAACCTGTCGCAGTGGTCAACTACCCTTCAGAGGATGTGCCCTACACGCGCATCACCGAATATAAGCATCTGACTGGGCAGAGCGCGGCGCGCACCAGCATCACTTATGAATATCCCAGCGCCGTGGGTGACCCCTATTACCCCATCCCGCGCCCGGAAAATGCGGCTTTGTTCAAGCGCTATGAGGCGCTCGCGCTGGCCACGCCGCAGGTCTTGTTCGTGGGGCGGCTGGCGACCTATCGCTACTATAATATGGATCAGGTGGTCGGTCAGGCGCTGGCGACTTACCGCCGCCATGCCGCCGAATTGCGTGTGTCACTGCCGCTCGCCGAAACGCTATCCATCGCTGCGGAATGATGCTTTCAGGCCGCTGCCTGCTCTGGCCAATCACCATCGGTTAGAGCGGGCAGCGCCATGAAGGCGGGCGCCTGAATGGTAAGCTGTAACCGGTCACTGCTGAATGCAATCTGCGCTCTCGGCACGGCGCGCAGGCTCTCCTGAATCCCGCCCACACCGCCCGAGGCGATGACGACATAATTGATCCGCCCGGTCTCGGTTTCCAGCAGCGCTTCCACCGCCTTGCCAACATCCTCGCCCGCTGAATCAACCACCGGCAGTCCTGCCACACCAGTCGCGGTGAACAGCGTCGGCCCGCTCGCGCGCCGACTGGCTCCGACTGCCGATTTACCACCATCCTCATAAGCGCGCTGGCGGCCCAGCCAGCGCCAGATGCCGACGACGTTGACCAGTGTGAGGAACAGGTTGGTCGCGATGAGGTTCGTCTGCCCGCTGGCATAGCCGACAATCGACCAGCTAATCGATCCGACCGTGAACACCACAAAGCCCCAACCCGTGACGCGCGCACCTAGATTGGCCGCCGTCATCATCGCAGCAATCATCGTGGCAATCGGCGCAATCCAGCCCGCAATATCGTCCATCGCGCTTATCTCCTAAAACGCCCACCTGCCTCGCGAAGAGACAGATGGGCGACAATAGCTTAATTCAAATGTGGCGAGGATTACTTCCCAGCCTGCGCCATCAGCTCCGCCTTGCGCGCAGCAAGTTGGGCACCGAGTGCCTTGAGATCCAGATCGCTATCGCGGCCTTCTGGGAACATCTCATTCTCTTCTTCTTCGACATGATGGTCGATATACTCGCCCAGCACGGTCACCTTGGCGTCGAACAGCCGATCTCCAGCTTTCATCGACTGGATTTCAGCGATCAACTGCTTGGCGCTCGCATGCTCAACCTCGGCTTCGTCCAGCAGATCATCGTCATCGATCGCTTCGCGGGTGGCGGGGTAGAAAATCTCTTCCTCAATTTGCGCATGCACGGTGAGCGCGAGGCAGATTTTGTCGGCCAGTGCCTGCTTTTCGGCCTCGTCCTCAAGATCCTCATACTGCTTGAAATAGGTCTTCACTTCCTTGTGATCGTCCTTCAGCAGCTTGATCGCATCCGCCGGTTTGGCAGCGGCGCGCTGGGTCTTGCGCGCGGTTTTCGATCCGGCCTTCGTCTTGGCCTTTTGCGCCGTTTTCGCAGCGGGTTTCGTCGCAGTTTTGGTAGCAGCCATATCCAATGCTCCTTTGTGATGCGCCCACGCGCATTCTGGAAGCACAACGAAGTTTTGCCGGCTGTGTTGCTCCCCGGTTAATCCTTGTTAACACGATTGGGACTGCGCTTTCCGTGATGGACAGGGCTTTGCTGACCGTCCCAAAAACCCCGAAGCGCCTCAGGCTTCCATACATTTTACGACAATTTGCGGCTGGACGAAACAGACGCCCCCCCGCATTCAG
>CAMLFF010000137.1 GCA_946479185.1 uncultured Sphingobium sp. | reverse complement strand
GCCCATGGCCCCGGCAGAGGAGCGGATCGGGCGACCTGCCTGATGTGTTCGCCCACGGTTTTCCGCGTGCATGATCCGCTCGATCCATGGGACGGGAACACCGAACCGGGCCGAGGCCGCATCGATCAGCGCCTCCATTGACCGACTGTCTGGGCATCGAGCGGCGCAGCGCAGATCAGCGAACAAACCGCCAACGTCCATGTCAGTAAGCCCATGAAATACGCCGTTCCCCAGCGTGCGTGAAAAGGGCAACTCCTGCCGGAAGCTGCCATGCCGTTTGATCCAGTAGTCCTGCAGCGAAGCGCCCCAAACTCAGCCATTGAGGAGATCGGCAGGCGATCCTGAAAGTCGCCGTTCGTTCAGCAGGTTCAACAGCGGCGGTCAACTCTGTCGAACAACCTATGCAATGTGAGGACAAAAGGGAACATGACGTGGCTCCGGTGAAAGGGGCAGGCATGACCACAGCCTACATGTTGATGGGCGCCGCAGCCTCATCAGAGCAGCATCGCAACCCTTTTATGGTCGATCCGAGGCGCTCGCTGAGCGCATCCCCGCTGCCGGGTTGGCGGTGTCGGGAGAGCTTGGCGCAGCATCAATGGTGAGAGCCGCGATTCTGCCTCACATTACTGCCGTCCGCCAAGTCGCCATTTCCCTTCGCGAGAGCGCAGGGAGTCTCGCTCCACCAGATTGACGACGGGCTCGCGTCACCTGTCGGGTCAGACCCGCCGTAGCAGCGAAGCCTTTCCGGGCGTATCGGACTCATGCCTTCAGACAGATGCTACACCCTGTTGGCCGGAACCGCCCCGCTCTTCGATTGCTCAGGCGGGCCTATAGACTGCCACTAAGTGCTTGAATGGCTGATGGCGTGGTCGTCGTCACGTTAAAGCGCATGAGCGATGATTCCGTATCTGGCGGACAAAAATGTTTCGCGGGAGCCGTTAGATAGCCCTTTGCGAGCATGCGTTTCGCCACGTCGAGCGAGTCCAGCTCTTTGCCGAGGTCGACCCACATGAACATGCCCCCCGATATCGGCGCGACCGCGATACCGGCATCCGCGAGGCTGCGGCGTAGGGTAATCGCGCCTTGGGCGAGCTGCGCGCGGATGCGTTCGCAACGTCGGCGGTAAAGCCCCTCATGCAGGAAGCGGTATAGGACACGTTCCTGAATCAGCATGTTGCCCAGCCCGTGCACCGGACGAAACATGCGGAGCGAGCGCATCAGCTTGGGACCAGCAACGATGTGACCAACGCCAAGTTCGGGTGACAGGATATTTGACGATCCACCGATGTGAATGACGTGATCTGACGGGCCGAGCGCGATCAGCGGTACGACCGGCCCCCCACTCGCTGCTGGCCGCAGGTCGGCGTAGCTGGCATCATCGACAAGGATCATCTCGAACTCCGCCGCCAGTTCGATCAGCTTGCGTGCCTTGTGCAGGGCCATGCTGCTGCCCGTCGGATTTTGCAGCACCGAGGACAGCACGAACATCACCGGGCGATACCGCTCGCACAGCAGACGCAGCACGTCGAGGTCGGGTCCGTCCGCCTCGCGTGGCACGCGGCGAATATCGGCCCCCTGCGACATCAGCGCCATGATGTGGACGTACGACGACGGGCTTTCGACCAGCACCATGTTGTTGGGACGCACCAGGGTCCGCACGACGATGCACAGCCCAGCCACACACCCAGGAACGGTCATGATCGATTCAACGGGCGCGTCCACACCCTCCATTCGCAGCTTGTTGCTCAATGCTTCGCGCAACGGCAGGTAGCCTTCAGGATCGCCATACCCACTCGATCCATGGCCGGTCAAAACGACCTTCCTCAGCACGCGGCTCGCCTCTTGCTTTGCACCGTCCTCGTGGCGCAGCACGCCGCTGCCAGGTGAGCGATCAAGAGGGTGTTGGGAGTGAATAAGCTGGTAGGACTCCAGATCAACCGGGGCCGGAGCACGGCGGCTGGCGACCGTAGCCACAGGGAACGCGACGTAGAAGCCCGCGCCCTGGCGTGCATGAACATGGCCACCTGCAACCAGTTTGTCATATGCCCGCTGTACGGTGTCCCGGCTAACACCCTCAGCGGCTGCCATTTCTCGGATCGAGAGTAGTCGTTGTTCGGGCACGAGGAGCCCGCGAGCAATCTGAACAGCCACGATGCGGACGATCCGCTCGACCTGTCCGCCGAGCATCGCCACAAGCTCCCACTAATGCCAACCCCCACTTTTCGATTCACCTTTGGCACTCGAAAGACGCCTTTGCGAGGTGCGCTTAAAAATCAGTCTTTCGAACGCGCTCATTGATATCTGGAGCAGCCATGCGCTTTTGAGCAAGTTTATGCAGGCGATCAATTTCCTTCGCTGTAAAACTTGGGCGGGGTGACGGCGGCACGCGCGGCGTTTCAACATCGGGAATTTGGGTCTGATTAATATAGCCCCATTTTGCTGCCTGACGGAAAAGTTGACGCAGAACTACGGCCTCTCCGCGTTGACTACTCGGGGTTGGCACGCGCCGCATATCGGTAGCTGGGCGTTTCACGCGCCTGCCCTCACGGAGATATTCGATATGGGTCACATCCTTGCCAGGCCCGGTAATCCAATAGGCTTTCCGCCATGCCATGTAGCGCGTCACATCTGCATCGGTGATCGCCTCAATGGGCTTGGTATCAAAATAAGGTATGAAGTAGCGCTCAACGAGCGGTTCAATACGTCTGCCCCGATTAAACCGCTGTTCCTCTTGTCTCGACAACTCGTGCATATGCTCGATGAACTCTTCGGCGACTGCACGAAACGAACGCTGCACAGCGCGCATCCCATTCTCTTTTCGGTAGTTCGCCTCGTGCCAGAGTTTGCTGGCCTTGCGTTGGGCCTCAGCTTCATCGCGCGTTTCCAGCGACTTCCTGATCTGCCCTTCCCCGCGAATACTAAAACGCACCCACCAGATCGAGCTGCCCTCACGACGGAAGATCGCGAAAGGTTGTCGATCAGAAATTCGGCTCATTTCCATGCTTCACACGCTCCCAAAGCGTCGCGCACCACGATTTGCGGAGTGCGTCGGCTGTGCTTGAAATGTGCTAGATCAGCCCCTCTGAGCTTAGCCCGCAAAGCGTTAACGTCTTGATATCGCTGAAGGCTGGAAAAGCTGAGTGCTAACACTGTGCTAGCGTAGCTTCACTCTTCCTAGAGAGCGAGACTGCAGATAACCAACTAATTTTAAAGGAAAATTAGTGGTGCCCGGGGACGGAGTCGAACCGCCGACACTGCGATTTTCAGTCGCATGCTCTACCAACTGAGCTACCCGGGCACGGGGATGTCGCCCGATCGAGTGCCGGGCGAAGAGCGAGCGCTATAGGCATGGTCTTTGGTGCCTGTCCAGCCCCAACGCGCAGATCATGGGACCTTCAATCGAAAAGATTAATCCCGGCAGGGGCTGCCTGCCGGGATTTTTGGATCAGACCTGCATTTGAGCAGTTCAGGGATTGCGGCGCAGCACCGCATCGCAGCGTGCATTGGTGCCGCTGCCCTTGCCGATCAGGTTGCCTGCGAGCGCGCCAGCGCCGCCGGCGAGCAATGTTTCACCAAGATTGCCGCCTGCAATCGCGCCGGTCGCAGCGCCACCAGCAGCGCCGATGATCGTGCCCTTCTTGGCGCCTTCCTTGCGCTTAAGCAGGCAATAGCGGACTTCCGAACGCTCCTTGGGCGCAGCGCGCGAGACGCGGGCGCGGTCCTTCTCGCCAAGTTTGGCGGCTGCCACGGGCGCCGTAATCAGGCCAATCATGGCCAGTCCGGTGAGGCTTTTTGCGATATTCATGATGGCTTCTCGTTCGTTGATTTCGTTGAGGTTGTGTCCCTCACCGTCGAACATGCCCGATCGTTCCTGCACGCAAGATGTATGAGCGTATGAGAGGCGCTCAATCGTCCTCGCGATTCGTTTCGTCTTCCAGCTCATCGGGCCGCACGGGGATGCGATAGCCGCCATCCATCCAGCCCAGCAGATCGCGATCGCGGCAACCGCGCGAGCAGAAGGGGCGGAAGGCCGGATCGGTCGGCTTGCGGCAAATCGGGCAAGCGCCTCTAGTGGGCATGATGAGATCCAACCGCTAGAGTTTCATCGGTCACCAGATTGAGCGCACCGCCGCGACGCTTCTCCAGCAGCTTCATCCAATCGGGATGATCGCGGATATCGCGCGCCACGGGAGCCGAAACGGTGAGCGTGACCGCGCCGCCAGAACCCTTGGCGCTCTCATGCCGTTCTGCCGCGCGCAAAGCCGCCATGCTGGCCGCACGCACCGGATCGGCACGCAGCAGTTCAATCAGTGAGGGGCGCTCGCGCTTGCGGATGATCTGCACAAAGCCAAAACCATTCACGGCGGTGCGCTCAAAGGGTTGCTCCAGAAATTTGTCGATCTGCGCCGCTGCGATCAGCCGCTCATCCTTATTGTTCATCGTCGGCAAATCGATGCCGATTGATCCGGCAATGCCCAGCCGTGCGATGGCCTGCGCGGCGAGCTTGGCGCCCTTGGGCCCGAGCTGCGCAGGGGGCAGGCTGCCATCCACATCAATGAGCGTCATGGCGGGGGTCGGGAAGATGCGCAGGGCGGCATCCTCGCTGCCCACCTCGCCGCTCATGGCTTCGGCGAGCAGCTCGCTCCAACCGGCTGCCTCAAAGCGATCTTCCTCATGCGCCGGGCAAGGCACGACCGGAAGCCCGCTGCCCTTGAGGCGCTGATAGAGGCTCGGCCCCGGCCCGATGCCCAGGCTCTGCAAGGCGATGCGGCCCTTGGCCAGCTTCTCGCGTGTGTCATCCAGCCCCGGCTCGCCAATGGCTTCCCGCAAAATCTCCACGCGGATGGTTGCGCCTTCGGAAACTTTAGGCGGGATCGGCTCGATCAGCACCATCTCGCCGCTATCCAGCCGCGCAAGGCCGCGCTTGCGCAGGATGAGCGTGCGCGCGAGGCGCCCTGGGTAAACGCCGCCGGTGCGCGCGCGCTTGTCGTCCCGCTCGATCTGAGCTTCCACGATTTGCCCGCGCCGCACGAGCACGGCGCGCGCCTCGCCAATGCCTTCTTCATATAGCCATTGGGGGCCGAGATTTTGCGCGGGAGTCGTATCAGTCACAGGGATATTCCACCGCGCGCAGCAAAGCGCGCGTTTCATAGAGGGGAAGGCCGATCACGCCGGATGGGCTGCCGGAAAGCGCGCGGATGAGGCCCGCAGCGCTGCCTTGGATGGCATAGCCGCCCGCTTTGCCGTGCCACTCGCCACAGGCGATATAGGCATCGATCTCATCGGGGTGCAGCCGCTTGAAGGTGACGATGCTGGTCGAGAGCTTGTGCCGCGCCTTGCCTGCTGTATCGATCAGCGTGACCGCGCTCAGCACGCGGTGCCGCCGCCCGGAGAGCAGCTTGAGGCACAGCCGCGCCGTGGCCTCATCTTCCGCCTTGGGCAGGATGCGGCGACCGCAGGCGACCACCGTATCGCCGCTCAGGATGAGCGCGCCCGCGTGACGCGCCGCCACGGCAGCGCCCTTTTCGGCGGCCATGCGCGAGGCATAGACTGCAGGCACTTCTTCCTTGCGTGGGGTCTCATCAATATCGGCAGGGTCCACAGCATCGGCAGACACGCCGATCTGGGCCAGCAAATCAAGTCGACGCGGAGAGGCAGATGCAAGGATGAGGCGCATGGTCGTGCACGGCAGCGGCGCCACCGCGATGCTGCTCAGGCCGGGCCAGGCCCGCCGCGGCCAGGCATATAACGATAAGTGATGCGACCCTTGGTCAGGTCGTAAGGCGTGAGCTCCACGAGCACTTCATCACCCACCAGCACGCGGATGCGATTCTTGCGCATTTTGCCTGCCGTGTGACCGAGAATTTCGTGGTCATTTTCAAGACGGACGCGGAACATTGCATTGGGGAGTAGCTCCACCACCTGCCCCCGCATCTCGAGAAGTTCTTCTTTTGCCATGTTCTTCCAGTTTTTCGCGAATGGCGCCCCATAGCTGCAAACGCATCAATTGAAAAGCGAAGAGCCACGGGCATTTTATTCAGCCCGGGTGTCAGGCCGGCAGGGCATCCACAGCGGCTTCGATGATCGTGATGCTTTGAGCAATCTCGGCCCGCGTCGTGCAGTAGGGCGGCATCAGATAGATGGTGTCTCCGAGGGGCCGAAGCAAGAGGCCGTTTGCGAGCGCATCGGCTCGCAATCGCGGCGCGACATCACTCATATAGCCCACCCGCTCGCCGACCAGATCGATGGCGGCAATCGCGCCGATCCGCCGCGCATTGCCGAGCTTTGGATGAGCGGAGAGCTGCGCGAGTCCCTCATCGAGCGCATCGCCAAGGCCAGCGATCTGCCCAGCCACATCGTCGGTCTGCCAGATTGCGATATTGGCATTGGCCGCCGCGCAGCAAACCGGGTTGGCCGTGAAGCTGGAGGAATGGAAGAACATGTCCGCGCGATCGTTGGTGGAGTGGGATGCGAAGATTTCCGCGCTCGCCAGCGTCGCCGCGAGCGGAACTGCGCCGCCCGTCAGCCCCTTTGCCACGCACATGATATCCGGAGAGATGTCTGCCTGCTCACATGCGAACAGCGTGCCCGTGCGACCCCAGCCGGTCATCACTTCATCGGCGATGAACAGCACGTCATACTGCGCAGCAATCTCTCGCATGGCGCGCAACGCCTGTGGCGAATAGAAGAGCATACCGCCCGCCCCCAGCACCAGTGGCTCGACGATCAGCGCCGCGGGCTTGTTCGGGCCTCGGCATAGCGCCTCGAGCGCATCGAGGCTTTCCTGCTGCGCGCTGGCATGGGGGAAAGGCACTGTGGCAACGTCAAACAGCAACGGCTCATAGGCGCGGTTGAACACGCTCCGCGCACCCACCGACATCGCGCCGATGGTGTCGCCATGATAGCTGTGTTCGATCACCAAAATGCGGTGCCGCGCCTCGCCACGATTATGCCAATGCCCCAGCGCCATCTTGAGCGCGACTTCCACCGCCGTCGATCCGCTGTCCGAGAAAAACACATGATCGAGGCCCGGCGGCGCGAGCGACACGAGCGATCGGGCAAGCTGCTCGGCTTGTGGGTGGGTGTAACCGGCGAAGATGATCTGATCGAGTTGCGCTGCCTGCTGCGCAATTGCGGCGGCGATGCGCGGCTCGCAATGGCCATGCGTGATCACCCACCAGCTTGAGATGGCATCGAGCAGCTTCGTGCCATCCGCACAGTGCAGCCATGCGCCTGAGGCGGAGGCGATCTGCGGGATGGCCTCACTAAGGCCGTGCTGCGTGAAGGGGTGCCAGACGGGGGAGTTCATGGAGTCAGTCCCATCGCGGCGCGCACGCCGTCCAAATCGATATTATCGTGCATCGCGCGCGCCAGATGTGCGGCATCGAGCTGTTCCAGATGCGGCAATCGCCCGAAGCTGCGCACGCCCGCAATGGCGGGGATCACGGCTTCATTGTCGGGATGGGCATCCCCCACGAAAAACAACCCGGCAATTGCTATCCCACGCGTGCGCAAAGCTTCGACGCTGAGCAGGCTATGGTTGATCGTGCCAAGGCTTGTGCGGGCAACGAGCAATACAGGCGCAGCCCAGCGCGCGAAGAGGTCGATCATCAGAGTGGGCGGGTCGCGCCGCAGCGGCACCATCAGGCCACCGGCTCCCTCCACGATCAGGGGGCGCTCTGGCGGTAGTGCAAGCTGCGCATCCTCCAGCGTCACGCCCTCGCGCTCTGCAGCGAGATGGGGCGAGGCTGGCAGGGCGAGCCGATAAGCCTCGGGCAAGATATGCACGGCGGGGACGCCCAGTGTTGCGGCCTCACCGGCGTCCGTGCCATCCTCAATGCCAGCCTGCACTGGCTTCCAATAATGGGTGCCCAGCGCCGCAGCCAGACCGGCGGCGACAACAGTCTTGCCAATACCGGTATCCGTGCCGGAGACGATCAGCGTGCCGTTCATGCCGGGGCCTGTGCGAGTGCGTGACGCAGCGCCTCACCCAGAGACTCAATCACCGCTTCGTCCACATTGAGCGTCAATGAAATGCGCAACCTTGCGGTGCCGCGCGGCACAGTCGGCGGACGAATGCCACGCACGTCGAAGCCTGCTTCCTGCAGCAATGTGGCGACCTGCATCGTACGCGCATCCGGCCCGATGATGATGGGCAGGATCTGGCTTGTCGGCGCCGGCAGATCGAGCGGCGCGCAAATATGTTGCGCAGCATGATCGATCAGACG
>CAMLFF010000136.1 GCA_946479185.1 uncultured Sphingobium sp. | reverse complement strand
TCCCCTTGTCGATAACAAGGCCCTCGATCTGGTGGAACATCGGCGTATGCGTCGCGTCGCTATCGCTGCGATAGACGCGGCCCGGCGCGATGATGCGGATCGGCATCTGCTGGCTCATCATCGTGCGGATCTGCACGGGCGATGTGTGGGTGCGCAGCAGCATCGCGGCGTCCTCGCCATTGCCGCCAATCGCGCGGGCCTCATCACCGAAATAGAAAGTGTCGTGCATCGCGCGCGCGGGATGCGTCTCGGGGATGTTCAGCGCGGTGAAGTTGCGCCAGTCATCCTCAATCTCCGGCCCGGTCGCAACGGCAAAGCCCAGGTCCGCGAAAATCTCGGCCAGCTCGTCCATCACCTGGCTGACCGGGTGGATGCTGCCTTGCGCGGGTGGCGCGGCAGGGAGCGTCATGTCGAGGCGCTCGCCTGCGAGTCGCGCATCGAGCGCGGCTGTTTCCAGCGCGGCCTTGCGCGCGGCAATCGCGTTGGTCACGCTCTCGCGCAGATCGTGGATTGCGGGGCCCTTCGCCTGCCGCTCGTCGGGCGTCATTGCGCCCAGCGTTTTGAGCAGTCCGGTCACGACGCCGCTTTTGCCGAGCGCGCCAATGCGCAGCGCTTCCACAGCGTCGAGCGTGTCGGCGGCATTGATGTCGGCAACGAGGCCGTCCTTAAGCGATGCAATCTCTGTCATGGGCGCGTCCGCTAGCCTAATTCACGCAAAACGAAAAGGGTGGCTGGTCTTTCCGGCTCAGATGCGGTGCGAGAGCAGCGCGCCACCAAAGCCGATGAAGATGCCGCCGGTCAGCCGGTTGAACAGTCGCTGGCGCACAGCCGGTGCCAGATAGCGCGCAATGCCATGCCCGCCGAGCGCGTAAACCGCGTACCAGATGCACTCGATCACCACGAAGGTGAGCACCAATATCATCAGTTGCGTCGCGAAACCGCCGCGCGTGTCAATGAACTGCGGGAAGAGCGCTGCGGCGAAGATGATGAGCTTTGGATTGGAGAGGCCGGTCAACAGCCCGCTGCCGTAGAGCGCCCATCCGCTCCCGCGCGGCGCATGGGCGATGTCGCCTTCCACGGCAGGCGTGCGCCACGCCTTGATGCCCAGCCAGATGAGATAGATGGCGCCAGCATAGCGCAGCACATCGAACAGCTTGGGCGATGCCTTGAGCAAAGCGCCAAGGCCGAGCGCGGAGGCGATGAGGCAGAGCAACACGGCGCTTAGCAAGCCCGCCATCGTACCCATTGCGCGGCGCGGGCCGTGATGGATCGATTGGTTCATCACATGCAGCATGTTCGGCCCCGGCGTTGCCGAGACGATGAAGACGACTGTGAGGTATAACCACCATGCCTTGAGCGCCATGAGCTGCTCCAATCCATCAGTGAGAGAAAAAGCGCCGAGAAACAAAAAGGGCGCCGGAGTTGCCCCCGGCGCCCTTCACGTAATCGGTATTCCGTTCGTTCAGGCAGCAGCCGGCAGCGCAGCGCGCGCTTGTGCAATAATGCCCTTGAAAACGTCGCCTTCATGCATCGCAATGTCGGCCAGGACCTTCCGGTCCAGTTCGACGCCAGCAAGCTTGAGGCCATGCATGAACACGCCATAGGTCAGGCCTTCAGCGCGGACAGCCGCGTTGATGCGCTGAATCCACAGGGCGCGGAAGGTGCGCTTCTTAACCTTACGGTCGCGATATGCATATTGTCCGGCTTTTTCGACAGCCTGGCGCGCAATACGGATGGTGTTCTTGCGACGGCCATAATAGCCCTTCGCCTGTTCCAAAATCCTCTTATGCTTCGCCTTGGTGGTCGTACCGCGTTTTACACGTGCCATTTCGCTTTACTCCTTAGCCGAGGCCGTAAGGCGCCCACAGGCGCACATGGGCTACGTCTGCATCGGACAACACTTTGGTGCCGCGATTCTGGCGAATATATTTTGCGTTGTGGCTCATCAAACGGTGGCGCTTACCAGCGACACCATGCTTGACCTTGCCAGTGGCGGTGAATTTGAAGCGTTTCTTCACACCGCTCTTGGTCTTCATTTTGGGCATTTGCGTCTCCTTTTGTCTTTAGCGCACAGGCCCGAAAGCGCGTGCAGACGATTGCGGACAGACACGGCAGCCCTACTGGCCGGCCCGTCCCATTGGTTCCCACATGACATGGAAGCGCATGCCCTTAGTCAGAGAGCGCGCCGGAAGCAAGATTTGAATCGCTGCGCCGGGTTGATCTCGGTCAATGAATGGTGCGCGTTTCTGCCGCATTATGCTAAGTATCGGGTGGTCGCTGACGCGGCGAATGAGAGGAAGTTGCCATGAAGACCGTGATGGTTCTGATCCATGATGACGCAAGCCAGGAAGCGCGCCTGCAAACCGCGCTGGATGTCGTGCGGGAAGTGGAGGGGCACCTTGTCTGTCTGGACGTGGTGCAGATGCCGATCTTCGCCGATGGTTTTGGCGTTGGTGGCGCGACCGGCGTGATGATCATTGAGGAACGTGATCGGGAGGATGAGAATGTCAGCCGCCTTGAGCCGCGGCTGGCGAATGAAGGCATCAACTATGAATGGGCGCGGGTGCATAGCCAGTCCGATGAGGCGATTACGGACAGCTTTCGGCTGGTCGATCTGATCGTTGTCGGCAAGCAGGGCGTGGGCGAGATGACCGAGACGGGCAATGCCGCCTCGCGTCTGGCCGCGCTTACCTCCGCGCCGATCCTGCTGGTGCCAACCGAGCAGAAGCGGTTCGATCCGCTGGGCAAGGCGCTTGTGGCTTGGGATGGATCCCGCCCCTCCGACGCGGCTTTGCGTGCGGCGGTCCCGTTGCTGCGCCGGTCGAGCGAAGTTGAGGTTGTGACGGTGGGCGAGGATTGTGCCGACCCCAATGAGGCGTCGGCCTATCTTGCGCGACAGGGCTGCACCGTCATCAGTCGAGTGATTCCGCGCAACGGCGATGTGGGTGCGCTGCTGCTCGATGCCATGCAGACCTCCGGCGCGACCTATTGCGTGATGGGAAGCTATGGACATGGCCGTTTGCGCGAGCAGATTTTTGGCGGCACCACGCGGACGTTGCTGGCGAAGGCGCCGATTCCGGTATTGCTCTCGCATTGAGGGGCAGCGTGTCAGGACGCCGTCACCCCGGATCGAGTCCGGGGTGACGGTAGGGTTAAAGCGTGAACTGGCCCCGCCTAGGCTGATACCGCAAAGGCATTCACGTCGATCAGCGAGCCAGCCTGATGGTTGGCCGCTTCCAGTAGGCGCCGTTCCAGCGTCGCGAGGCGCGTCTTGCTCTCCAGCTTTCCGCCGAGCAGATCGGTGAGATAGAAGGTATCCACCGCCCGCTCGCCAAAGGTGGCGACATGGGCGCTGTGGACCATCGTCTTGGACTGGAAGAGCGCAAAGGCGAGGCTGAGCAGCAGGGCAGGGCGATCGCGCGCCATCACCTCGACGACGGTGAAACGGTTGGAGGCTTTATTGTCGATCAGCACTTGCGGCACGACCTCAAAGGCTTCTGCGCGGGTACGCGAGAGCGGGCGCTGGTCGAGCTTGGCCATCAGCTTCTGCCGGTTGAGCAGCGCATCCTCGATATAGGTCTTGATCCGGGCAATCTGCTCGGGCGCATCGAAGCGACCGCCGAGCGGGTTTTGCACGAGGAAATTATCGAGCGCCGTGCCGTCCTTGAGCGTGTGGATGCGCGCATCGATGATGTTGCCGCCTGCCAGATGGATGGCGCCTGCGATCCGGTAGAACAGGCCGGGATGATCCGCCGCGTAAACCGTGACGAGCGTTGCGCCGCGTTCGGGATAGGGCTGCGCGTCGATTGACAGTTCTGCAGGGCCAGCCGCCAGCAAATGCCGCGCATTGCGCTCCAGGATGTGGTCGGGCTCGGCGATCCAGTAGGATTGAGGGAAGCCCTTCACCAGCGTCTCGAATGCGCTGTCTGCCACGGAGAGGCGCTGGCGCAACGTGTCGCGCTTTTCTTCAATGCGCTCCTGCCGCCCGCGCAGCTTGTGGCCGGGGCGAATGACTTCTTCAGCCGACTCATAAAGCTCGGTGAGCAACTGCCGCTTCCAGCTGTTCCACACGCCCGGGCCAACCGCGCGGATATCCACGATGGTCAGCAGCACGAGCAGCCGCAGCCGCTCGGAGCTTTTGACGACCTCTGCAAAGTCCAGGATGGTCTTGTAATCGGAAAGGTCGCGCTTGAAGGAGGTGGCCGACATCAGCAGATGATAGCGCACCAGCCAGGCGACGGTCTCGGTTTCCGCCGCGCTCAGGCCTAGCCGGGGGCAGAGCTTCTCGGCCACTTCGGCGCCCAGCACGCTATGATCGCCGCCGCGGCCCTTGGCGATATCGTGCAGCAGCACGGAGACATAGAGCACCCGGCGCGAGATCACTTTCTCGATAATCTGGCTGGCGAGGGGATGATCCTCTTTATACTCGCCGCGCTCGATCTTCGACAGGAGCCCGATGGCGCGGATCGTATGCTCGTCGACCGTGTAGTGATGATACATGTCGAATTGCATCTGCGCGACGACGCGGCCAAAATCGGGCACGAAGCGGCCAAATGTGCCCGCCTCATTCATCCAGCGCAGCACTTTTTCAGGATCGCGCGGCGAGGTGAGCACGCTCATGAACAGCGCATTGGCTTCGGGGTCGTCCCGCACCTTGCGGTCGATCAGGGCCGCATCGCGGTTGAGCGCGCGCATGGCGTTCGGGTGGATTTCCAGGCCATGCTTGTCGACCAGCGCGAAAATCTCGATCATGCGGCTGGGCTTCTGCTGGAAGAAATCATCCTCCGGGATCGTGATGCGCCCGCGATCCAATATGAAGCCATCGAGCTTGCGGGGCCTGCTGAACATGGCGGGGATATAGCGCCGCCCGCGCGAGCCCATCGCGTCATCGAGATGGGCAAGGAACACGCCGGTGAGATCGCCCACCGTCTTCGCCATCAGGAAATAGAGGTGCATGAAACGCTCGACCGGTGAGCGGCCTCGTCGGGCGACAAAACCCATGCGCTCGGCCACCTCGATCTGCAGATCGAAGGTCAGCCGGTCTTCGCCGCGATTGGAAACCTCATGCATGTGGCAGCGCACGGCCCAGAGGAAATTCTCGGCGCGCTGGAATTGCGAGAGCTCGGCGCGGGTGAGCAGACCGACATTCACCAGCTCGGCCACCGTGCGCACACGGTTCACATATTTGCCGATCCAGAAGAGCGTGTGCAGATCGCGCAGGCCGCCTTTGCCCTCCTTCACATTGGGCTCGACGACATAGCGGCTGTCGCCCATCTGCTTGTGGCGCGCGTCCCGCTCGGCCAGCTTCTCGGCCACAAAAGCTCGGGCGGTGCCCTGCATCACATCGGCATCGAAGCGCTTCATGCACTCATCATAAATGCCGCGATCGCCCCACACGAAGCGCGCTTCGAGCAGTGCCGTGCGAATGGTGAGATCGGACTTGGCCATTCGCACCGTCTCGTCAATCGAGCGGCTGGAATGGCCGACCTTGAGGCCCAGATCCCACAGCGCGTAGAGCATGGATTCGATGACCTGCTCGGTCCAGTCGGTGGGCTTGTAAGGCGTGATGAAGCCGATATCGACATCGCTATAGGGCGCCATCTCGCCGCGCCCATAGCCGCCAACGGCCAGCAGCGAGAGCCGCTCGGATGCGGTTGGATTGCTGATCGGATAGAGATGCATGATGGTCGCGTCGAACAGCAGGCGGATGATCTGATCCATCAGGAAAGCCTGCGACGTCACCGCGTCGCGCCCGCGCGTGGGATTGCGGGCGAGGCGGCGGGAGACTTCCTGGCGCCCGTCCGCCAGCACTTGCTGCAATGTCGCTACGATCAGCTTGCGGCGCGCGGCAACGTCGCTCACCTCAACCAGTTGCGCATTCATGGCATCGGCGATCTGGCGGCGATCGACAATCGCACGCCGACCGTGCAGCGAATCAGGGACCCTATTCATCGCCAGCCAATATAGGCGCTGCGCGTGACAATTGCTTGAGCGCATAAATCAGCTCGAGCGCTTCTCGCGGCGTGAGGCTGTCGGCATCGATCTCGCCCAGCTTCTCGCGCAAGGGATCGACGGCTGGCTCGGCCTGCTTTTGCAATGTTGCAGCGAAGAGCGGGAGGTCATCCAGTCCGGCTGCGATGCCGCCTGTCTTGGCGCGACCGGCCTCCAGTTTGCTCAGCACGGATTTGGCGCGCGACAGCACCGGCGCTGGCAATCCTGCGAGGCGCGCGACGGCAAGGCCATAGCTGCGGTCGGCGGGGCCTTGGGAAAGTTCATGCAGCAGCACCAGATCGCCCTGCCACTCTCGCGCCCGCACATGGTGGAGCGTCAGCGCATCCAGCCGCTCGGCAAGCCGAGTTAGTTCATGATAATGGGTGGCGAAGAGGCAGCGGCAGGCATTCACATCATGGATTGCCTCGACCACGGCCCAGGCGATGGCGAGCCCATCATAGGTTGAGGTGCCGCGCCCCACTTCATCGAGAATGACGAAGCTGCGTTTGGTCGCCTGCGCGAGGATCGCGGCGGTTTCGATCATCTCGACCATGAAGGTGGAGCGACCCCGCGCCAGATTGTCCGATGCGCCAACGCGGCTGAAGAGCCGGTCCACGAGGCCCAGCTTCGCCGCGCGCGCTGGCACGAAGCCGCCCGCCTGCGCGAGGATGACGATCAGGGCGTTCTGCCGCAGGAAGGTCGATTTACCGCCCATGTTCGGGCCGGTGACCAGCCATAAGCGGCTATCGGGCGTCAGCGTGCAATCATTGGCGACGAATGCTGCGCCGCTTTTGGCAAGTGCTGCCTCCACGACGGGATGCCGTCCGCCCTCAATCTCAAGACATGGCTCGTCAGCAAAGAGTGGCCGCGCCCAACCGCCTTCCACCGCGCGCTCGGCAAGCGCGCAGGCAACGTCGATGCGGGCAAGTGCTTGAGCGGCTTCGGCTATCGCCATGCGCTGGGCGACGACATCGGCGACCAGCTCCTCGAAATGCGCGGCCTCGGCGGTCAGCGCATGCGCGCCCGCCTGCGCAACACGGCCAGCTTGCTCATGCAGATCGACAGAGTTGAACCGCACCACGCCGGCCAGCGTCTGGCGATGGGTGAAGCCGCTATCGGGCGCCATCAGGGCGTCGGCATGGCGGGCGGCAACCTCGACATGATAGCCAAGCACGCCATTGTGGCGGATCTTGAGCGCAGCAATGCCAGTCTGCTCCCGATAGCGCGCCTCCAGCGCCGCAATCGCCCGGCGGCCATCGCCTGCGAGCACGCGCAGATCATCGAGCGCGGCGTCATAGCCATCCGCGATGTAGCCGCCATGCGCTGTTTCCGTGGGCGGAGCGGGCACCAAAGCGCGGAACAGCTTGTCGACCAGCGCACCATGCCCATCGAGCGCGGGGAGCAGCGCATCGAGGAGTGCCGGGCGGTCGGGTAGGGCGCCCAGCCGCTCGCGCAGGTTGCGCGCGGCATCCAGCCCATCGCGCAATTGGCCGAGGTCACGCGGACTTCCTCGCCCGATCGCGACGCGGCCCAGCGCCCGCCCAATGTCCGGCAAGGCACGCAGCTTTGCACGCACATCCTCGCGCAGTGGGCCATCGTCATGCAGCCATTGCACCAGATCGAGCCGTGCCTCGATGCGACCCTGATCCATGAGCGGTGCGGATATATCCGCCGCGAGCATGCGCGCACCGGCGCCTGTGACCGTGCGATCGATCGTGGCGAGCAGGCTGCCTGCGCGCTGGCCGCTCGCGGTTTGCACAATCTCCAGGCTCTCGCGCGTTGCCGGATCGATGGCGAGATGATCGCTTGCCCCCGCGCGCACCGGCGCGGTGAGGAAGGGCATGCGCCCTTGCCCGACATGCTCCAGATAACCGAGCAGTCCGCCGATGGCAGAGAGTTCCGCGCGGGAAAATGTGCCGAAGCTCTCCACAGTCCGCACGCCGAAGTGGCGGCAGATATCCGCCTCCGCCCGGCCACTGTCGAACCCCCGATTTTCAAATGGATGCGCGTGCGGCACCTGATCGGCAAGGCTTGGCCGCGCAATCACTTCGCTCGCGCCGATGCGTGCCAGTTCCGCTTCGATGCCGCCACTCTCGATGGAGACGACCTCCAGCCGCCCGGTGGAGATATCCGCCGCCGCAATGGCATAATGCCCTGCCGCCTCGCCAATCGCCGCCAGCAAATTGGCCCGGCGGCTATCGAGAAGCGCGTCCTCGGTGAGCGTGCCAGCGGTGACGAAGCGCACGATGGCGCGGTTGACGAGCGACTTGGAGCCA
>CAMLFF010000135.1 GCA_946479185.1 uncultured Sphingobium sp. | reverse complement strand
CGCCGCCGACATCATGCAAGCACGCATGCCCGCGCTGATGGCCCTGCTGATCCGCGAGGCAGGCAAGACCGCCGCCAACGCCCTCTCGGAAGTACGCGAGGCCATCGACTTCCTGCGCTATTATGCAGCGCAGACGCCCAAAACGGTTGGCGCCCAGGCCACATCGCTCGGCCCGGTCGTGTGTATCTCGCCCTGGAATTTCCCGCTCGCCATCTTCACGGGTCAGGTGAGTGCCGCACTCGCTGCGGGCAATGCCGTGCTCGCCAAGCCCGCCGAGGAAACCCCGCTCATCGCTGCGCAGGCGGTCGATATAATGCATGAGGCGGGCGTGCCGCATGATGCGCTCCAGCTGGTACCCGGCGATGGCGCGATCGGCGCGGCACTGGTTGGCGCACCGCAGACGGCGGGCGTCGTCTTCACGGGATCGACGCAGGTTGCCCGGCTCATCCAGCAGCAACTGGCTGATCGTCCGGTCGATGATGGCAAGCCCATTCCGCTGATCGCCGAAACCGGTGGCATCAACGCCATGATCGTGGATAGCAGCGCCTTACCTCAACAAGTGATCGCCGACGTGCTGGCATCCGCCTTTGACAGTGCGGGCCAGCGTTGCTCGGCACTGCGCATCCTGTGCGTGCAGGAAGATCTGGCGGACCATGTCCTCGACATGCTCAAGCAGGCGAGCGCGGAACTACGTTGCGGAAATCCGGCGCAACTGGCGAGCGATATGGGTCCGGTGATCAGCGCCGATGCAAAACAGGCTATCGAGCAACATATTGCAGACATGCGCGCGCAAGGCCGCAAGGTGACGCAGGCTGTGCTGGCCGATGAGACCCAGCACGGCGCATTCGTGGCGCCGACGATCATCGAACTGGACGACGTTGCGGAGCTGGGCCGCGAGGTATTTGGCCCCGTTCTGCATGTCGTACGCTTCCCGCGCGATGGGCTTGATGCCGTTATCGATGCTATCAACGCGACCGGTTATGGCCTGAGCTTTGGCCTGCACACGCGGCTGGATGAGACCATCGCTCATGTCACCGCGCGAATCCGGGCGGGCAATCACTATATCAATCGCAACATGATCGGCGCGGTCGTGGGCGTGCAACCATTTGGCGGGCGCGGCCTCTCCGGCACCGGCCCCAAAGCTGGCGGGCCGTTTTATCTTGGCCGCCTGGTGCGCAGCATGCCCGCCTCGCCTGCCGGCCCGGCTGATATGCCCGAAGTGCTCGGCCATTTTGCGGTGTGGCTCGATCAGCAGGGGGAGCGGATCGCTGCCGCCACGGCGCGCGCTTTTGGTGAGCTTTCGCCGCTTGGAACTGTTGAAGCCATGCCCGGCCCGGTTGGCGAGGAAAATCTCTATGCCCTGCATCCGCGCGGCACCGTGCTTCTCGCGCCCTCCACCGTCGCAGGCCTGTATCAGCAAATGTCGGCGATCCTGGCGACCGGCAATGATGGGCTGATCATGGACATGCCCTTGCCCGCCGATCTGCCGGAAGACGTGGCAGCGCGTTTCCCGTCGGCCAGCGTCGGCCAGGTCACGGCAGTCCTCATCGAAGGCGCACCGGAGCGGACAAGCGACATATTGCGCGACATCGCCAATCGACCGGGGCCAACACCGCTCATCCAGGCCGCCTCCCCTGCCGATTGCGCCAATGGCCCCGCCTATCGGCTGGATTGGCTGGTGCAGGAGATATCCACATCCACCAACACCACGGCTTGCGGCGGCAATGCCAGCCTGATGGCGCTGGCTTAATCTGCGCTACAGAAAATTAACTTGGATTAGCGATGAATGGATTTCAAATGGGGGCATGAATCTGACCATGGAACATAGCAGCGGCTCTTCCGGCGAGCGTGCGCGACATAAACCGATTGTGGAGATCGGCATCGGCTTTGCCTGCGCTCTAGGCATGCTGGTGCTGATGCTGGCGCTGCTCTTCTGGACGCCGCTGCCTGCGCCATTCCTGTTTGCGCTGCCAATCGTGATGGCCGTGACGCTTTTTGCGCGCTGGCCGGGCGGGCTCGCTGCACTGCTCACCAGCCTTACTGGCATCTGGCTCATGTTAAGCACCTATCCCGGTCGGTTTGAAATGATCGACGCGTCGGGCACCGTGCGCTTCGTCATCATCGGCTTCATGGGCCTGCTGCTCCTCATGCTGACCGAAGCCATGCGCCGGACTTCCCAACGCAAGATGATCGTGGCTGAGGGTGAAGTCATCCAGCGCGAGATGCTGTTGCGCGAGCATGAGCACAGGACGCGAAACAATCTAACCCTGATCATCAATCTGCTCAGCTTGCAGCGCAGGCAGGCCAGCACGCCCGACGTCGCAACCGCGCTCGATCAAGCTGCAGCCCGCGTCCAAACGATCGCTGACGCCTATCATCAGCTCTCGCATCTGAGCGAAGATGCTGACGAGGTGAATATGGCGCTCTATTTGGAGCTTTTGCTCAGCAATATTGCGAGCGGCCTGTTCAGTGATCGCATCTATGTCGATCACGACATAACCGAACTCACCATGCCAGCCAGCAAAGCCGTCGCCGTGGGCCTTTATCTCAACGAGGCGCTCACCAATTGCGCCAAACATGCCTTCCCCGATGATGGCGAAGGCAAGGTGCGGGTCGTACTGCGGTCTCAGGACCAGGGATGGCGGCTGACCATCATTGATGATGGCGTGGGCCGCGCGCTCCCGCCCGCCGAAGCGCGCAAGAAAGCAGGTGGACTTGGCAGCCTGTTGTTCGAGGCGCTGGCAACACAGGCTGGCGCCCGGCATCAAGTCACATTGCTTGATCCCGGGCGCAGGCTCGATCTTATCAGCACCGAATAAGCGGCGCTCCTAAACCGGCAGGCCAATATAATTTTCAGCAATGCTGGTCTGCGCGGCGCGGCTGGATGCGATATAATCCAGCTCAGCCACCTGCATGGCGCGCTCGAATGGCCCGTCCTCCGGGAAACGGTGCATAAGCCGGGTCAGCGACCAGCTGAACCGCTCAGCCTTCCACACCCGCGCCAGCGCCTTGTCTGAATAGCCGGGGATGGCGTCCTGATCATTGCGCTGGAAGAAGGCGGTGAGCGCCTCTGCCGCATAAAGCACATCGCTCGCAGCAAGATTGAGGCCCTTCGCGCCCGTCGGCGGAACGATATGCGCAGCATCGCCGCACAACAACAGGCTACCATGCCGCATCGGCGCGAACACATAGGAGCGCAGCGGCGCAATGGATTTCTCCAGCGCCGGGCCACGGGTGATATGCGCGGCAGCCTCCGGCCCAAGGCGGATGGCAAGCTCATCCCACAGCCGATCATCGGACCAATTCTCGACCTTCTCAGTGAGGGGCACGTCCACATAATAGCGGCTGCGCGTCTCATTCCGCATGGAAGCAAGTGCAAAGCCGCGCTCATGATTGGCATAGATCAGTTCATGATTGCAGGGCGGTACATCCGCCAAAATGCCGAGCCAGCCGAATGGATATTCGCGGCCAAACTCCTGCCCAACACCCGCCGGGATCGCACGGCGGCTAGGCCCATGCGCGCCATCGCAACCTACGATGAAGCGCGCATCGATGCGGTGCTGCGCGCCATCCTTCTCATAAGTGACATAGGGCTTGTCGCTCTCGACATCATGCAACGCAACGTCGCCCGCCTCATAAATGACTTCGAGACCACGCGCCTCGCGGGCATCCATCAAATCCTTGGTGAGTTCGGTCTGGCCATAAACGACAACATGCCCGCCGGTCAGATCGGCAATATCGATGCGGATGAGGCGCTCGCCATCGGCAAGGTTGAAGCCATCATGCACCATGCCCTCGGCCTTGAGCCGCGCATCCAGCCCCAGCCGCTCCATCAGGCTAACTGTCACACGCTCCAGCACACCGGCGCGAATGCGGCCCAGCACATAGTCGGGCGCCTGACGCTCCACCACAACGCAATCAATGCCTTCCGCGCGGAGCAAATGCCCCAGCAGCAGCCCGGCTGGCCCTGCGCCAATTATGCAAACCTGCGTCATCTTGCCTCTCCTCATGTTGCGCATCTTTTCCGCCAGCGCCGCGCAAATAGGAAGGGACAGTCAGGACAAGCTCTGGTATTTTCCGGACATGAACGCCCCTTTGCGATCCATTCCGACCTATGGCCTCTATGGTGACGATGCCCCGCCGGAGCTGGTCGATCACTTCCACGCCGAGACGATCGCCGTGCGCAGCCGGCTTTATGATTGGGAAATTTCGCCCCACAGCCACCCTGCCCTGTTCCAGATTCTCTTCGTGGCGGAAGGTGAGTTACACCTGCGGCTGGGAGAGGATGATCGCGCGACAGCTGGCCCACTCATCATCTGCTCACCCTGCGGCACCGTGCATGGGTTCCGCTTCTCATCGAATGTCACAGGCTTCGTCGTCACGGTATCACGGGATTTTGTAGATAGCCTTGTCCGGCAGGATGCGCTGCGGGTTCAAATACGCAAGCCGTCGATCCATCAGCCCGGCGCGCCCCTTACCGCGCGGCTGCTCGCACTCGGGGAGCAGCTTGTGGAGGCCGAGCGGGACCGGTTCGATCCGCATGTTCATCGGCTGCACCATGCGCTTGCCGAAGCCTGGCTGCGCACCGCGATCCAGCCTGGGCTCGACGAACGAACGCAACAAGGCACGCTGGCGCAGCGCTTCCAGTCGCTCGTGGAAACCGGCTATCGTGAGCATTACCCTCTGGCCCATTATGCGGACCGCCTGAACTGCACGATCCGCACCCTCTCTCGCCAAACCGAAGCGGCCTTTGGCATGACGCCGCTGCAGCTCATCAACCGGCGAATGCTGTTCGAGGCGCGACGCCTTCTACGCTTCACCAATGCCAGTTGCAGTCAGGTCGCGGCGGAACTGGGCTTTGAAGACCCCTCCTATTTCTCACGCTTCTATCGGCGAATGACCGGCGCATCCCCCAGCACAGAAAAGGCGCGCTCCGCGGATTAATCCCCGCAAAGCGCGCCTTCAGATTTTCTCAGATCAGATCAACCGATCAGATTGGGTAATGACCCGGTAGCGTATCCACCGTTACCCAACGCAGTTCGGTGAAGCTGTCGATGCCAGCCTTGCCGCCAAAGCGACCATAGCCCGAGCCCTTCACGCCGCCGAAAGGCATCTGCGCTTCGTCATGCACGGTTGGGCCATTCACATGGCAAATGCCGGATTCGACACGGCGGGCAATGCCCAGACCTTTGGCGATATCCTTGGTGAACACCGATGCCGAGAGGCCATACTCAGTGTCGTTCGCCAGTTCGACTGCATGATCGGCATCCCGCGCACGAATGATGCCCACGACCGGGCCAAAGCTCTCGTCGCGGAACAGCTTCATGTCCGTCGTCACCTTGTCGATGACATGGGCAGGCATCAGCACGTTATGCGTCGTCTCGCCACCGGTTAGCTGCTCGGCGCCCTTGGCGAGCGCGTCCGCGATCAGCGACTGGCAGTGCGCAACGGTCTTGGCATCGACCACCGCGCCAAGCGGCGTTTTGCCTTCGCGTGGATCGCCCACGGGCATGGACGACACCTTCTCCTTGAACTTCGCGGCAAACGCGTCCGCCACAGCATCGACCACGATGATCCGCTCAGTGGACATGCAGATCTGGCCCTGATTCATGAAGGCGCCGAACGCAGCAGCCTTCACCGCTTCGTCCAGATCGGCATCTTCAAGAATGATCAAAGGCGCTTTGCCGCCCAGCTCAAGCAGCACGGGCTTGAGATGCTCGGCACAGCGCTTCGCGATGATCTTGCCCACCGCCGTCGATCCGGTGAAGTTGACGCGCTTAACCTGCGGCGCATCGATGAGCGCACCCACAACATCGGCTGCATCAGCAGGCGCATTGGTCACGACATTGACGACGCCCTCGGGGAAGCCAGCATCTGCAAAGGCTTCGATGATGAGCGCATGCGTGCGCGGGCAGGATTCGCTCGCCTTGAGGATGACGCTGTTGCCGCATGCCAATGGCACGCAGATGGCGCGCACGCCCAGGATGATCGGCGCGTTCCAGGGCGCGATGCCGAGGATGACGCCAACCGGCTCGCGCAGCGCCATCGATAGGCAGCCCGGCTTGTCCGAAGGGATGATTTCGCCATTGATCTGGGTGGTGAGGGCAGCGGCTTCACGTATCATGCTGGCGGCCAAATTCAGGTTGAACATCGCCCAGCCCTTGGTGGCGCCAATTTCGCCCATCATCGCATCGACAAATGCGTCGGCGCGCGCTTCAAGTGCGGCAGCGGCCTTCATCAGCACGGCGCGGCGGGCATTCGGGCCGGCCTTGGACCATTCGGCAAAACCCTTCGCGGCCTTTTGCGCAATCGGCGCGATATCGGCCGCTTTCATGGCAGTGGCCGACGATGCAACATCGCCTGTCATGGGATTATTACGATTAAACTCCAACGCATCTCTCCTTGCACGGACTGAAAATCTTGGACGGACTTTGCTCCCGAAGGAACAGATCATCCAGTCACTCGTTCACCTGGATCATGATCTTGAGGTGATCGCGCTACATGTAGTGCGACAGCCGATCATGGAGAAGTCATTAATCGACCAGGGGGCAAAAAGAGTGGATATGAGGATCCATCGGGCCGAAAGGCCTACTAACGCGGCAGCCTATCGATCCGGTAAGATCGCAGGGTGATGTGAACAGAAGATGCGCAGCACGATGGACCTGACGACCAACGCAGCCGAACGCTATCGCCAGCTTGTTGAGGCCATCACCGACTATGCGATTTATATGCTCGATGCCGATGGGCACGTAGCCAATTGGAACGCCGGTGCGCAGCGCATCAAGGGCTATGATGCCAGCGATATCATCGGCAAACATTTCTCGCTCTTCTACACGCCGGAAGACAGGGCGGCTGGCGTGCCCGAACAGGCACTGCGCACAGCCGCTCAGCAAGGCAAGTTCGAGACCGAAAGCTGGCGCCTGCGCAAGGATGGTTCGCGCTTCTGGGCGCATGTGGTCATTGACCGCATACCGGGCGCCGATGGTGAGGTGATCGGTTATGCAAAGATCACCCGCGATCTCACCGAGCGCAAATTAGCGCAGGAGGCACTGCGCAAAAGCGAGGATCAGTTCAGCCGCCTCGTCCTTTCCGTGACCGATTACGCGATCTACATGCTCGATCCCGATGGACTGGTATCCAGCTGGAACGCTGGGGCGCAACGCATCAAAGGCTATGCGCCGGACGAGATCATCGGCAAGCATTTCTCCACCTTCTACACGCCCGACGACCAGCAATCCGGCCAGCCCCAACAGGCGCTGGCGACGGCACTGCGCGATGGCAGGTTTGCGGCGGAAGGCTGGCGGATGCGAAAGAATGGCGAGCGCTTTCGCGCCAATGTCCTGATCGAAGCAATCCGTGACGAGAGTGGCGATCTGATCGGTTACGCTAAGATCACGCGCGACATAACCGAACGCGAGGAAGCGCAGCGCGCGTTGGACGACGCAAAGGTCGCATTGGCCCAGGCACAAAAGATGGAAGCCATCGGCCAGCTGACTGGCGGCATCGCGCATGATTTCAATAATTTGCTGATGGCCATCGGTAGCAGCCTCACCTTGCTGCGCAAGCGCTTGCCGCCCGATCCGCAATCGCTCCGGCTGCTCGATAATGCGTCCCAAGGTGTTGATCGCGGCGCAACATTGACGCAGCGGATGCTGGCGTTCGCGCGCAGGCAGGAGCTCTCCGTCGGCAGGGTGCATCTGCCCGAATTGCTGCGCAATATGACCGATCTGGTGCAGCGGTCTATCGGCCCGGAATGGCCGATCACCATGACGATCCCGATGGGCTTACCCGCAGCAACAGCAGATACCAATCAGCTCGAGATGGCGATCCTCAATCTGGTGGTCAACGCGCGCGACGCAATGCCTGGTGGCGGCGAAATCCGCATTGCCGCGACCCGACAGACCCTGAACGATGATCCGCCCGTCGATCTTCCACCGGGCGATTATGTCTGCCTCTCGGTACAGGATCATGGTCATGGCATGGATGCAGAAACGCTGCGCAAAGCCACCGAGCCCTTCTTCACAACCAAGGGCATCGGCAGGGGAACCGGACTTGGCCTGCCGATGGTCCATGGCTTCACCCAGCAGATTGGCGGCGCGTTGACGCTCGAAAGTGAGGCTGGCGCAGGCACAATAGCACGCCTCTGGTTGCCACTTGCAGGCGCCCCGGTCATCTCCCCCGCCACAGCCCCAGAATGCGCAGAACCAACCCTGCGTCACCTGACCATCTTAGCCGTCGATGACGATCCGCTCGTGCTGATGAACACGATCGCCCT
>CAMLFF010000134.1 GCA_946479185.1 uncultured Sphingobium sp. | reverse complement strand
CGCTGGTGGATCGGCTGGGCGTGCTGCCCGAGCAATTGCCGCTGGTCGTTTGCCCGAGCGGGCCGATCCTGCGCCGCCCGACCGATGCCGAGCTGGCGGCATGCCTTGGCATCATGCCGCAGTTGGACCCGGAGAAGATATACGATGTGGCGGTCGTGGGGGCTGGCCCATCTGGCCTCGCGACTGCAGTGTATGCAGCGTCGGAAGGGCTATCTGTCATCGTTCTGGATGCGCACGCAATGGGTGGCCAGGCAGGCGCTTCTGCGCGCATCGAAAATTATCTCGGCTTCCCCACGGGCATTTCCGGGCAGGCGCTGACCGGGCGAGCATTTAATCAGGCGCTCAAGTTCGGCGCCGAGATCGCCATCCCTGTCCGCGTCGAAACCTTGCATTGCAACGAGGGGCAACCGTCATTGGACCTGACCAGTGGCGACACGCTGCGGGCGCGATCGGTCGTGATCGCATCGGGCGCGCGCTACCGGCGGCCTGATCTCCCCAATCTCGCCGATTTTGAGGGCTCGGGGATATCCTATTGGGCGTCGCCAATCGAGGCGCGGCTGTGCGCGGGCGAGGAGATCGCGCTGGTCGGCGGCGGCAATTCTGCGGGGCAAGCGGTCGTCTATCTCGCGCCCCATGTGAAGCGGCTGCACCTTGTCGTCCGGCGCGATCTTGCACAAACCATGTCGCGTTATCTGATCGACCGGATCGCTGCGCTCCCCAATGTGGAACTGCATGTCGGGAGCGAGATTGCGGAGCTTCAGGGCACCAGCGCGACCGGATTGTCGGGCGTGGTCTTCCGGCACCGTGCGAGCGGCGATCTCGTCGAGCGGGCGGTGCGTCACCTGTTCCTGTTCATCGGGGCCGATCCCAATGCCGAGTGGGCGAGCAACTGCGTGGAAACCGATGGCAAGGGCTTCATCGTCACCGGAACGCATGCCCTGTCGCTCGAAACGAGTGTGCCCGGTGTGTTCGCCATTGGGGACGTGCGGGCAGGCTCAACCAAGCGCGTCGCCGCTGCCGTCGGAGAAGGCGCCGCCGTTGTTGCGCAGATTCACGCCATGCTGGCGCGGAAGGATGAGCAACTTTCGGCTGACCAATGATCGCTGCGATCGAAGCGCTTCTGTTCTGATTCAATTGGGCATTTCGGGCTGCGAGCGTCTGGGATGCGTGCGACGGCCGCCATCGCGATCCCCACCAAAATCTCGCCCCGATTAACTTGACATTTCAAGTGAAAGCCATATGACTCGGGGCATGTCATCTCATGGTGCAATTTTCACTCCAGTCAGTCTGGGCGGCAATGGTCTTTCGGTGGTGGTCAAGGACTGCATCGACATTGCGGGGCTGCCCACCAAGGGCGGGAGCGCGGCGCTGGATAATGCGCCTGCGGCCACAAGCAATGCCGAAGTCGTGGCACGGCTGCTCGATGCGGATTGCCGCATTGTCGGCAAGGCCAATATGCATGAGCTGGCCTATGGCGTGACCGGCATCAATGGCTGGACGGGTTCTCCGATCAACCCTCATTTCCCAGATCATGTGCCCGGCGGCTCATCGAGCGGATCGGCGGTTGCGGTTGCGGAAGGCCTGGTCGATTTCGCGGTCGGCACCGATACCGGCGGATCGATCCGCACGCCCGCCGCCTGTTGCGGTGTGTTCGGTCTCAAGCCGACATTTGGCCGCGTCAGCCGCCAGGGCGCATGGCCCCGCCAGTCTTCGCTTGATTGCATTGGGCCGTTCGCGCGTTCGATGGCGATGATCGAAGCCGGGATGGCGATCATGGCGCCCGGATATGCGGCGGTCGATAGGGAAAATCTGCGCTTCGCCGTCGTGCGCGTGGCGAATGTGGATGCGCCCGTGCAAGCCGCATTCGATCGCGCCATTGCCGCGCTCGGGCTTCCGTTCGATGTGGTGGAACTGCCGGATATCGATGCCGCCTACACGGCAAATATCGCCGTGATCGCTGCCGAAACCTACGCCGCTTTCGGTCACCTAGTCGAGAGTGGGCGCTTGGGCGCGGATGTCGAGGCGCGGCTGCGCGCTGCTGCCGGGGTCGATACGGATCGCCTCGCCAATGCGGAGGCCGTTCGGACCAGGTTCGGCCAGCAAGTCGATGCGCTGCTCGGCGACTATGATGTGCTCATGCTCCCGACAATGCCCTGTTTTCCATTGCGTGTGGAGGACGCAGGCGATGGCATCGCCGCTCTCCGAATGACCGCACTGGTTCGCCCATTCAACCTGTCCGGCCACCCCGCACTGACCATCCCGGTCATGGCGCAGGAAGGGCTGCCGATCGGCATTCAGGTGGTGGGCAAGCGAGCTGACGACGAGCTGGTTTGTGCCTTTGGTCGCATGGTCGAGAGTAAGATTTCAGTGATCGCTGATCCCGCAGGAGGGGAATGAAACTCATGGACGTTGCCGAGATCGCCAAGCCTGTCGACAAAGCTCAAGCGCTGGAGCGCCTGCTCGCCGCCGCGCGTGAACGGCATGGCGAATTTGCCGCGCAGACGCATATCAGTGCCGATGTGATCGAGCTGATGAAGCAGGCTGGCGTTTATCGCGCGATGGTCGCCAAGCAATTCGGCGGGGATGAGATGCATCCGTCCGATTTCCTGCGCCTCATCGAAACGATCAGCCAGGCGGACGGATCGACCGGTTGGGTCGCCAGCTTTGGTTTCTCGGCCATGTATTTGAGCGCGTTGCCACGCGAAACGCTGGCCAAAATGTATGCCAATGGACCCGATGTCGTTTTCGCTGGTGGAATCTTTCCGCCCCAGGCGGCGGAGCCGGTCGATGGCGGGGTCAAGGTTTCCGGTCGCTGGAGCTGGGGTTCCGGGTGTCGTGGCGCGGACATTATCGGTGTCGGCATCAAGGTCGAGGGTGGCGGCCCCACGGGTGGCTTGCCTTTGATCGCCGTGATGCCTGCCGCGCAGGTGGACATCGTCGATAACTGGAACGTTACGGGCATGCGGGGCACTGGCAGCCATGACATGGTCGTGAAGGATGTGTTCGTCCCGCAGGAGTGGACATTCATCCGCGGCGGCGCATCCAGCCTCGATACGCCGCTCTATCGCTATCCTTCCATGTCGATGGCAGCGCAGGTTCTCTCGGTGGTGGGGTTGGGCGTCGCGCGCGCCTCGCTCGATTGTCTGATCGATCTTGCGGGTGGACGCACCTCGATCACCGGCGCGCCGACCCTGGCCGACCGCGCCTATGTGCAGACGGACATTGCAAAGGCCGAAGCCGCGCTGCGGTCGGCCCGCGCGTTTTTCTACGAGACGATCGACGCCGCGTTCGCGCAACTGGAACGGGGCGACGATCTTGATGATAAGGCGCGGACGTTGCTGCGCCTCGCCTCGACCAATGTGGCGCATGTCGCAGCGGAGGTGACGACCACGGTGTATCGTCTGAGCGGAACCACCGGCATTGAGGTCAATCATCCGATCGCGCGCTATATGCGTGACGCGATGGTCGTTCCACAGCATGCTTTCCTTGCGGACGGCACCTGGCAGAATGCTGGCAAGATCCTGCTGGGTCTTCAGGCCGCCCCCGGTTTCCCCTGACCTCAAGTTCGCCTGATCTAAGGACGTACGCCTGATGACCGATACCCCTGCAAAGCCGCTGCGCACTCTCTTTTGCGCCGCCGTGCTGCAAAATTTCTTCGATTTGCCCGCTGCCGAGATCGGCAAGGTCTGGGCTGCCACGGGCGAGATGCTCCGCGGCATTCGCGATCTGCCCGGCGTCGTCGTTCTGGGCACGATGGACGATGATGAGACGATGGTGGGCACATCGCCCAATGGTTGGCCCTGGACATTCTATATTCTGGCGGATGTGCCTGATCGCGCGACCGCAGTGGCAGCCTGCAACCTGTTCCGCACCATCGAGGTCGGCGAGCACCGCCTCTGGAAATATATGCGCATCGAGGCGCGTATCGGCCGCGAACTGGTGATCCCTGCGTGAGCAATCCTGTCGACCTTGCTGATCTGAGCGCAAGGCTGTCCCGGCTGGAGGCTGCGGACGCCGCGCGTCGCGTGACCATGCGCTACTTCCGCCTGTGCGATACGCTCGGGCCGGATACGCCTTTGGACGAGCTTGGCGCATTATTTGCGCGCGATGCTGTATGGGAAGGGCGCGGGCGTTATCGCAAGGCCTTTGGTCGGCATGAGGGCAGGGACGCGATTGTCGCGATGCTCGGCAGTTACACTCAGCCGCCACATTTTGCGCTCAATGCCCATTATCTCTCGTCGGAAGATATTGATGTCGTTGGCGAGGCCGTGACCGGGCGTTGGATGATGCTCCAGGTGTCGACCTATTCTGATGGCCGATCCGACCTGCGCAGCGCGGCGCTCACGATCGAGTTCGTGAGGGAAGAAGGCAGCGTGCGGATCGCTCGGTTCGTTACGGAGAATATTTTCGCCCGCGATGTCGCGGCGTGGAACGATGAGGCACCGATTTCGGTGCCCGACCCGCAAAAAGATTGATGGAGGAGCAGCTATGAGCGACCATGATTATGCCACGCTCGTTCGCGAAGATCGCGTACACACGTCGCTCTATCGCGACGACGCCATTTTCGAAGACGAGATGGATCGCATCTTCAAGAACACTTGGGTCTGGGTCGCTCATGAAAGTGATCTTCCGGGCAAGAACACCTTCAAGACCTCGTGGGTCGGCCGCGAACCGGTGATCGTCACGCGCGACCGCGACCTGAAAATCCATGTCCTGCTCAACCGCTGCCGCCATCGCGCGGCCAGCGTGTGCGAGAAGGGCAAGGGCAAGGCATCCGTTTTCGTGTGCCCCTATCATGGCTGGAGCTATGATCCGGATGGGCGCCTGCGCAAGGTGCCGCATGTCTGTGGCTATCCCGCAGATTTCGATACGACGGAATTTCCGCTGATTTCGCTCCGCGTCGAAACATATAACGGGATGATCTTCGCGACGTTCAAGCAGGATATCGAGCCACTGGTCGACTTCCTCGGACCCGCGAAGAAATGGATCGACCTGTTCATGAAGCAGGGCGCTGGCTACGGCGTGAAGACGCTGGGCGAGCACCGCTTCCGTTTTCCCGGCAACTGGAAAATCCAGCTCGAAAATACCACCGATGCTTATCATTTTCCGATCGTCCACAAGACGTTCCTGGATAGCCTCGACCCCGAGACGGAGAATATCTTCGACGTGCTGGGGCAGGGCGGCTGGGTTGAAGATCTGGGGAATGGCCACTCGGTCATGGTGATGATCCCCGATCTTATCGATCTGGAAGATAATCTCGATGCGCCCATCCCGGATCGCTTTGCAGAACTGGCGCAGGAGCTGCGCGACGAAGGGCATGACGACGCGACGGTGCGCAAGGTCGTTCGTGCTGTCGGTGGATCGGGTTTCAACCTCAATCTGTTCCCCAACGTCGCCTGTTCGATGGCGTTTTTCCGCGTGCTGCGTCCCGTCACCGTTGGCGAGACGGAGATCATGCATGTGGCGATCGGCATGGATGGCGGGCCTGCCGCTGGCAACCGCGCGCGTCTGCGCCTGCATGAGCATTTCCAGGGGCCAATGGGCTTTGGCACGCCTGACGATGCCGAAGGCTGGGAGCGCGTGCAGCGCGGCGCTGCGGCGGGCAAGGATGCGTGGATCATGCTCAATCGCGGTGTCGATGCGCCCGCTGGCGTCGCCGAGCCTGGCCATAATGCCGGAGATGTGAGTGCCGAGACCGGCATGCGCGCGGCCTATCAGATGTGGAAAAGGATGATGACGGCATGACCGGCGTGCATGAAGAGCTGATGGCGACCAATTCGGAGGCAGCCTCCGTGCCCACGCTTGCCCAGGCGACCGAGTTCATCTGGGCGGAAGCGGATATGCTTGACCGGCTCGATTATAAGCCGTGGCTCAAGCTGTGGAATGCGTCGGGCACCTATATCATTCCCACCGAGCGCGCGCCTGCATCCTATCTGGATTCGCTCAACATCGTGTATGATAATCAGGAGATGCGGGAGGCGCGCGTCAAGCGATTGCTGTCCGGCTTCTCCATGTCTTCCGCGCCGCCAGCGCGCACGGTGCGCACGATATCGCGCTTCGTCGTCACGTCCGCCGGCTCAGGCTTCATCGAGCTGCGGGCCGCGCAAATGCTGGCCGAATATAAATATGGGCATATGCGCTTCCTCCCTGCAGACTTACGCTATCGCCTCATTCAGGGGCCAGATGGCGGCCTTCTCATCGATGAAAAGATCGTCACGCTGATCAATGCGGAGGATTATCAGTTCGGCATTGGCTACCTGCTATGAGTGCAGCGCATGACGCTTGATCGGGAAGCGATCCAGGCCACAGCGCGTGCGCTTGTCGAGGCCCGGCTGGACGGCACTGCGCTGCCTGGCCTCCCCGGCGCGGTGCCGACGACGCTCGACGAAGCCTACGCGATACAGAATGCGGCGATTGCGCTGTGGCCGGACGATATCGCCGGATGGAAAGTCGGGCGCCTCTCTCCCGATCTGGCCGACCGCTACGGCGTCGACCGGTTCATCGGCCCGGTGTTCGCCGCTATGGTGGCGCAGGTGATGCCAGCAGGACCAACGCCCTTCCCCATGATGGCGGGCGGATCGGCAGCGTTCGAGGCGGAATATGTAGTGTTCATGGGTGAGGACGCCGATGGCGCGGTCGTGCCGCAACATCTTCATATCGGTATCGAGGTTGCCTCCAGTCCGGTCACGTCCCTGCCGACATTGGGATCGCTCGCCAGCATAGCCGACATGGGCAATAATGCTGGTCAGATCATCGGGGCGGCTATTCCCTTCCACCTGGTCAACAGGCCTGCCGACTTGCCTTGCGAGACACGCGTCGACGATGCCGAACCTGTCGCCCGCACAGGCGAAGCGCTTCCGGGCGGACCTGCAGGAGGCCTAGCCTTTGCAATGGAGCAGACCCGCAAGCTGGGCCATCCCCTGCGGGCCGGTCAGTTCGTATCTACCGGCGCGGTCACCGGCATGCACGCGGTCACACTGGGGCAGCGTTGCGTCGCTCGCTTCGGCAATTTCGGCACGATTGATTGTGTCGTGACCGCTCGACAGCCTTCTCGCTAGAAGCGCTGTACTGGTGCCCATGGGGTTGTACCCATGGGCATTGATCCAGATAAAGGCGCTCGTCGTTACGCCTTTTTATCGGCCAAAGGTTCCCCGCCTTCTTCCTCTTCAAACAACAGGGCGGCTGCTCCGGCGGCCGACAAGCGCACCTGATTGCCTTCAACTTCGGCAACCAGTCCGCCTGCAAGATAATGGTGATGGTCGCCATGCGAGCCGCTATCGGCTTTGACCATCTTGATCCGGTTGCCCTCGACCTTGTCGACAGTGCCGATATGGACGCCATCAGCGCCAATGATTTCCATATGCTCTTTAATCTGGCTTAGATCGGCCATGCTTCAACTCCTTCAAAATTGCTCAACTATTGTTGGGCGGGGTAATCTTCTGGTTTGACGGTGCCGACCGTGGGCCTGTCTTCCACCTCTTCAGGTGGCTGTCCACCATTGGTCAACGTGTCGTGATTGGCGGCCTCTGGCCGCGCATCGCCTAGCGGTCCGCGCGGTATTTCGGCCTTTTTGTCGTCTGACGATTTACCCATTGTCACTTCCTTCTGAGTCCTCCCCGCTGCCCGGCTCCGCCATCTTGCGGTGCTGCTGCGCTGGAACGGATTGCGGAAGCACACCTGCCGCGGCGACCTGAAGCTTGTTTTTCCAGCCTGAAATGATCGTGTCCTTGCCCGCCATGAGCGCTTGCCACCCATCGGCGGCGACATCTGCAGGATCGGACTTATTGTCAGCCTGCCCGACCTTTGTGTCGTCCATGCCAGCACGATGAAAAAATTCCGTCTCAACAGGGCCGGGCTCCAGCGTCGTGATCGTGATGCCCTTATGCTCTTGAAGCTCATTGCGGAGCGCAGCGGTGAAATTGTCGATGAACGCCTTGGTGCCATTGTACACGGCTGAGAAACTGCCCGGCATCCATCCAGCGATCGATCCGGTTACGAGCAACTTCCCATGACCCTGAGCGACCATGGCGTTGAGAACCTTCTGCAGGAGATAAGCGGTGCCGACGACATTCGTGTCAATGACATGGCGCCAGTCAGCAACGTCCTGTTCCAGAAACGGCCCGCCCAACCCGTGACCAGCGTTTGCGCACAGCAAGTCTATCTGACGTCCGCCGATCGCTTCCAACAGCCGGTCGACGCCCTCGAAGGTCGCGAGGTCTGCTTGCAGCGTCTGAGCGCCAGCGAAGGATGTGCCGCTGAATGGCGTGTCTGCGACCAGCAACAGCTCATAG
>CAMLFF010000133.1 GCA_946479185.1 uncultured Sphingobium sp. | reverse complement strand
GCGGCCGCGCTGCTCGTCAGCCTTGCGATCCTTACATCCCGACGAGAGGCGCATTCCGGCGAGGTGCGTCTGCTCGTGGTGGCGCTGGTGCTCACGGCACTCTGGTCGCTGCGTCATGCGTTCGCGGGCCTGATCAGCGTCGGAATTTACTCGGACGGAATTGCCGAGACGCTGCGCAATGCTGCCTGGCTCGCGGTGCTCGGCGGGCATATTGGTTGGCATCGTACGAGCCGGGATAGCAGCCGACATGGTCGTCCGCTGGTGCTCGGCGCCCTCGCTCTCATCCTCGTCGCGCAGCTCGGCTATGACTTGATCGTGGGCGAGACGACGCAGCTTCACCCGGCGACCTTGCCCTTCTATCAGGGCAACTGGCTCCTGCGCGGCACCTTTGCCATCGGAGCGCTCATCCTGCTGCACGGCCTCACCAATCAGCGCGATCGTCCCGCCGATGCGCGCAGACGCGCCTGGATTGGCGGAGCGCTGGCCTGCATGTGGGCCTATGATTTCAACCATTATATGCTTGCCTGGCTGACAAATGGCCAGATCGGCGCAATCGGCCCGATGCGCGGCTTTGTATTGGCGCTGATTGCGCTGATGCTGGTGCTTGGCCTGCGCAGTGATGGCACGCGCGAATTCGCCCTGTCCCGCGCGGCGATCACGCGCTTTATTTCTGGGGGATTGATTGCGCTTTACGTGCTCGTGGTGGTTGCGCTCGTCGCCTTCTCGAGTGAGATCAGCGCGCCTTTCGGACGTGTCGTGCAATTCAGTGCTTTGTTTGCGCTGGCCGTCGCGGTGCTGGCCTTCCTGCCATCGGCCTCGCTGCGCTCTTGGCTACGTATGGCGATTTCCAAGCATGTCTTCGCGCATCGCTATGATTACCGGCTGCTCTGGTTGCGCTTTGCAGCAACGCTGGATGATCAGGCCGCAAATGCGACATCCATCGATACGCGGCTAATGCGTGCTATCGCCCAAGCGGTCGATTCACCATCGGCGGCGCTCTATCTTTGCGATGGGGACGGCGCGCTCGCCCTGTCCGATACGGTTGCATGGCCAGACACGGCGACCTTGCCGGACCAGCTCGGCCCCGCTGTCGCCACTCGCATCGCCCAGGATAGCTGGATTGTTGATCTCAACGCGGACTGGGCTAGGTTCGGCTCGATGCTTCCGGCATGGATGCAGCGCAGCAGCTTTGCCTGGGCCATCGCGCCGTTGATCCATCGCGAGCAGCTTATCGGTGCAATCTTGCTCGCTGCGCCTCCGGGTCGGCGGACGCTCGATTGGGAGGATATGGATGTTCTGCGCGTCGTCTGTGGCGAGGGCGCGGCGCGGATCAGCGAAGAGCGCAGCCGTAATGCGCTGGCCGAGGCCCAGCGCTTTGATGAGTTCAACCGCCGCTTCGCCTTCATCCTGCACGATCTGAAAAACCTGGTGAGCCAGATGTCGTTGCTGGCCAGCAACGCGCGGCGCCATGCTGATAATCCCGATTTTCGGGCCGACATGATTTTGACGCTGGAGGAAACGGCGGGTCGGATGACGGACCTGCTGGTGCGCCTCGGTCGGCCTGGTGCGTCTGGTGACATGCAGGCGCTGATGCTGGATCGGTGGGTGGAGGAGCATTTACCAGGCTGGACGGCGGCGCTTGGCACTGTGGTTGCCAAAGGTAAGGTCGCCCGCCCAGTTGCCGCCAATGGCGATGCACTCTCGCGGGCGCTCAGCCATTTGGTGCGCAATGCGATTGAGGCGAGCGGAGGCGCGCCTGTGGAAATCGGCATGATGGCCGATGGAGCGCATGGCGTCATCACCGTGACCGACAAGGGCGCCGGGATGAGCGTGGCTTTCGTTCGTGATGAGCTGTTCCGCCCCTTCAGTTCGACCAAGAGCAATGGCTTTGGGCTCGGCGCGCATGAGGCGCGGCTGCTCGTGCAATCGATGGGCGGCGCGTTGACGGTGGAGAGCGTGGAGGGGCAGGGCAGCTGCTTCACAATCCGCCTTCCCTTTGCCGACGATGTCGCGGTTGAGGCACAGACCAGCGCACCCGCTCTGGTGAGAGGGGCTGGCTGATGGCTGATACGCGCCCCAAACTGCTCATCATCGAGGATGACCCTGGTCTGCAGCGGCAGTTGCGCTGGGCGTATGAGGGCTATCAGCTGTTCATTGCAGGGGACCGGGAAGAAGCGCTGGAGATCTTCCGCGCGCAGACGCCGGATGTCGTGACGCTGGACCTTGGATTGCCGCCGGACCCGGATGGCACGAGCGAGGGCATGGCAGTTCTGGCGCAGATATTGGCTGAGCGGCCCGGCACGAAAATCATCGTCGCATCGGGCCATAGCGATCGGGCGAGTGCCCAGCAGGCGATCGCGCAGGGCGCGTGGGATTTCTATCAAAAGCCGCTCGATATCGGCTCGCTTGGGCATATCGTCGCGCGCGCCTTCCATGTCCATGCGCTGGAGGAGGAGAATAGGCGCCTGGCCCAAGCGGCGCCTGCCGACCATCGTGCCCTGGGACATGTGATCACCGCGGCGCCCGAGATGCTGCAGGTGACGCGCATGATTGAGCGGGTTGCCGATAGCAGTGCGACCGTTCTGCTACTGGGGGCCGTCGGTACAGGGAAAGCATTGCTGGCGGGGGGACTGCATGATTGCAGCGCGCGGTCGAAAGCGCCATTCATTGCGATCGATTGCGCGGCAATATCGCAGACGCAGCTGGAGGCGGCGTTTTTAAGCTCGCCTCAAGCTGGCACGCTTTTCCTCGATGAGATCGCCGATATTCCGGCGGCGCTACAAAACAGGCTGCTCCAGCTGCTTGTTGAACGGGACGCGAAGCGCGCCGATTTGCGGATCATCTGCGCGACGCATCGGGATCTGGAGGCGATGGTCGCGGACGGGCAGTTCCGCGAGGATCTTTATTATCGCTTGTCGGAGGTCTCGCTGCGTGTCCCCGCGCTTGCCGAGCGTACGGGCGATGCCGTGCTGTTGGCGCGCCATTTCCTCACGCGCTTTGCAGCGAAACTCAATCCTCAGGTGAAAGGACTGACCCCCGATGCGATCGCGGCTATCGATGGATGGGATTGGCCGGGGAATGTCCGCGAGTTGGAAAATCGCGTGCAGCGCGCGGTTGCCCTTGCCGATGGCAAGCTGGTGAACGCGGCGTTGCTCGATCTGCCGACAACAGATGGTGCTGAGGAGCAAGTCATCAGCTTGCGTGCAGCCCGCGAGGCAGCGGAGCAGCAGGCAATCCGCCGCGCGCTCGCCCGGTCTGCTGGGAATGTTTCGGAAGCGGCGCGGACACTTGGCGTCAGCCGGCCCAAATTATACGAACTGATGAAGACCTATAATCTGCAGGGCTAGGCCGGGAGCCTAAAGCTCGTGCCACTCGGTCAACTCATCCAGACTGATGCCGATGCGGTGCATCTGGTCGGCAACGGGGGGCCATACGACCGAGAAGAAACGCTCGCGCTCCATTGCGCGCAATTTTCGCGAGGCGCCGGGCACGACGAACATGCCGACACCGCGCTTCACCTGGACCAGCCCATCATCCTGAAAGCTTTGATAAGCCTTTGCGACGGTGAGGGGATTGGCGCCCTGTTGCAGCGCGAATGCGCGGACGGACGGCAGCATGTCACCATCGCCATAGCGGCCATCCAATATGGTCGCTGCAATCTGGTCACGCAGGCGGAGATAGACGGGCCGGCCATCATCGATCATGCTGCTTTGGTGACATAATACAGCGAGCCGGTCAAGCGCGCGGGGTTAGCGCGATCTCGGGCTCAGACGCCTGACCAGACGCTCAGCACATCGTCCAGTTCCGGCCGAGGTCTCTCATCGAGGGGACGCGTTGGCGTGCCGATGAAAACGAAGCCGGCGATGCGCTCATCCTTGGTGCCAAAGGCGTCGCGCACATCATCATTATAGCTGGGCCAGGCGGTGAGCCAGCCGCCCGCAAAGCCCATGGCATGCGTGGCGTGGAGCAGGTTCATGATTGCGGCACCGGTGGAAAGCTCCTGCTCCCAAACCGGGATTTTCGATTGCGGGTTGGGGGAGGACAGTACCACCACCAGCGCAGGCGCCTGATGCGCAAACTGCACCATTGCGTCCAGCTCAAGCCTGCCAGCCTCCGGCTTCTCGGCCAGATAGCTTTTGGTGAGCAACGCCGCCAAGGCCTCGCGCTGGTCATCGGGCACAATGACGAAGCGCCAAGGCGCCAGCTTGCCATGATCGGGCGTGCGTGTGGCGATCTGCACCATCTCGCGCAGCTGAGTCATATCCGGGCCGGGCGCGCCAAGATCACGCGGTTTGCCCGAGCGGCGACTGGCCAGATAAGCGGGAATTGAGGAGAGATTGTTGAACATAAGCAAGCGCTAGCCAATAGTTGACGCTACGCCAAGGGGGATTGCGAGCGGTTCGCAAGCCCGCGCGATAAAAACGCATTTTACTTGGCCGGGATTATCTTTAGGTTTCAGCCATCAACGCAGCGCCGCAGAGCATGATGGCGCCGCGAAACAGGGAGCTCCCATGACCATTTTTCCCGCCGCTGCGCTGGGCGTGCTGCTTGTCCTCCTGATTGGAGGTGCCATTGGCCTTTCCAGTCGGAAGGCCGAGTTTCTGGGGCACCCCAAGGGCCTCTACATCCTGTTCTTTGCAGAGATGTGGGAGCGCTTCTCCTATTATGGCATGCGCGCGCTGCTGATTTTCTACCTGACCAAGCATTGGGTGTTCAGTGATGGGCAGGCGAACCTTGTTTATGGTGCCTATACCAGCCTTGTTTACATCACGCCGGTGCTGGGCGGCTATCTGGCCGACCGTTATCTTGGCCAGCGCAAGGCTGTGCTGTTCGGCGCGCTTATCCTCACGGTGGGTCACATCCTGATGGCGTTCGAGGGGGTGGGCGGACAGGCTGATCCGACGATCAACATCTTCTGGCTGGCGCTTTCCTGCATCGTGGTCGGCTCGGGCTTCCTAAAAGCCAATATCTCCGTGCTGGTCGGCCAGATGTATGGCCTCACCGATCCGCGCCGCGATGGCGCCTATACGATCTTCTATGTCGGCATCAATGTGGGCGCGGCCATCGGCACGATCCTCGCGGGCTGGCTGGGCGAGACCTATGGCTGGAAATATGGCTTTGGCGCAGCGGGCCTTGGGATGTTGCTGGGCGCCGTCGTGTTCGTGCTCGGCAAGCCGTTCCTCATGGGCAAGGGCGAGCCGCCAAAGCCGATGACGGTCCGCTTCGAGTGGCTGCTGTATGGCATTGGCATCGCGTCCATCGCGGTCATCTGGTTCCTCGTGCAATATCAGGGCATCATCCAGAATCTGCTCATCGTGGCGGGCGTTGCGCTGCTCGGCTATGTGCTGTTCACCGCGCTCAAGATGGAAAAACATGCGCGGGATCGCATCTTCGCCATTCTGTTTCTGATCGCCCTTAACCCGGTTTTCTGGGGCCTGTTCGAGCAGGCGGGTGGCAGCCTCAATCTCTATACGGATCGTTATGTGGATCGCGCAGGCGTTCCGGCATCGATCTTCCAGGCGGTCAACCCGATCTACATCATCATCTTGGGGCCATTGTTCGCTTGGCTCTGGGTAGCGCTGGCGCGACGCGGTTGGGAGCCCTCGGCGCCTGCCAAATTCGGTTTGGCGCTCGCGCAGGTCGGCCTTTCCTTCCTCGTCTTCGTGTGGGGTGCGCAATCGGTGGGCATGGCGGCGATGACGCCCGTCATCTACGTGTTCCTTATCTATCTGTTCGCGACGACCGGTGAGCTTTGCCTCTCCCCTGTTGGCCTTTCGGCGATGAACCGCTTGGCGCCGCGTCAGCTTGCCAGCCTCATCATGGGCGCCTGGTTTTACATGTCGGCGGTCGGCAACTTCGTGGCGGGCAAGATTGGCGAGGCAACGGGCGGCCATGACGGCGAGATGACGAAGGAAGCGACGCTGGCGGTTTACAGCACCATCGGCTGGTGGACGATGGGCATCGCCGTGGCCGTGCTGGTCGTCTCCCCCTTCATCACCAAGCTGATGCATCTCGATACGCTCAAGGAAGATGATGAGCCGGTCGATCCACGGCCCGAAGAGGGTCTGCGACAGGCGCCGGGATCGATGGGCTGAGGAAAGGGCTGGCGTGGCTACGCGCCGCTTCGCTAAGGACGCGACATGAGCAGACGTTTTTTCGGCACGGACGGCATTCGCGGCCGCACCAACACATCGCCCATGACGGCGGAAATGGCCATGCGGGTCGGCATGGCTGCGGGGCGGCACTTCATGCGCGGCAGCCATCGCCACCGCGTCGTCATCGGCAAGGATACGCGGCTTTCGGGCTATATGATCGAAAATGCGCTGGTGGCGGGCTTCACCAGCGTCGGCATGGATGTGGTGCAGTTCGGGCCGATCCCGACGCCTGCGGTGGCGATGCTCGCGGCCTCGATGCGGGCGGATCTTGGCGTGATGATCTCGGCGAGCCATAATCCCTTTTATGACAATGGTATCAAGCTGTTTGGGCCGGATGGTTATAAGCTCTCCGATGAGGATGAGGAGAAGATCGAGGCGCTGATCGAGGGTGGCGATATGCCGCTCGCGGAGGCTGAGCTGATCGGTCGGGCGCGGCGCGTGGAGGATGGGCGCGGGCGCTATATCCACTTTGTGAAGTCGACATTCCCAGAGCATTTGCGGCTTGATGGCCTCAAGATCGCGCTCGATTGCGCCAATGGTGCGGCTTACAATACGGCACCCGCCACGCTCTGGGAGCTAGGCGCGGAGCTCGTGACGGTAGGCGTGACGCCCAACGGCACGAACATCAATGATGGCTGCGGATCGACCGCGCCGATGCTGTTGCAGGAGACCGTCGTCGCATCCGGCGCGGACATTGGCATTGCGCTGGATGGCGATGCCGACCGGCTGATCGTGGTCGATGAGACCGGCGCGATTGTGGATGGCGATCAGATCATGGCGCTGATCGGCACGAGCTGGGCGCGGCAGGGCATGCTCAAGGGCGATGGCGTGGTCGCAACGGTCATGTCCAACCTCGGTCTTGAGCGGATGCTGGCAAAGCAGGGCATTCCGCTGATCCGCACCAAGGTGGGCGATCGCTATGTGCTGGCCGAGATGAAGGTGCGCGGCTGCAATGTGGGCGGCGAGCAATCCGGCCACATGATCCTCTCCGATTATGCCACGACGGGCGACGGCACGATTGCCGCGCTGCAAGTGCTGGCGGCACTGGTGGATAGCGGCAAACGCGCGAGTGAATTGCTGCGGCAGTTTGAGCCGGTGCCGCAATTGCTCAAAAATGTGCGTTTTGCTGGGGGGAAGCCATTGAATGCGCCGAGCGTGCAGGCCGTGATCGCGCAGGCCGAGTCGGAGCTTGAGGGGAGTGGGCGGCTTGTCATTCGCCCATCCGGCACCGAGCCTGTCATCCGCGTGATGGCGGAGGGTGACGATGGGGAGCAGGTGAAGCGGCTTGTCGAGCGCATTTGCGATGCGGTGGCCAGCGCAGCAGCGGAGCCAGCCAATGCTTGAGATGCGCCCCGATTGCGAGCGCTGCGGCGTTGATCTGCCCGCCGATGAGGGCGGGGCGTTCATCTGCTCGTTCGAATGCACCTTTTGCGCGCAATGTAGCGAGCTGCTGGATGATCGCTGCCCCAATTGCGGCGGCGAAATGCTCGACCGGCCAGCCCGTCAGGGCAAGGCGCTGGCGGATCATCCGGCGTCTACGGAGCGTCGGTTCAAGATTTAAGCAGCGTGCCTTGGGCCGTAGAGGATGATCGCTGCACCGCCGAGGCAGACCAGCGCGCCCAATATGTCCCAGCGATCTGGCCGGGCGCCCTCGACGAGCCAGAGCCAGGCAATGGCCGACGCGATATACACCGCGCCATAAGCCGCATAAGCGCGCCCTGCATGATCTGAATCCACCAGCGTCAGCAGCCAGGCAAAGATCATCAACGATGCAATGCCCGGCACCAGCCAGAGCGGTGAGCGATCCAGCTTGAACCAGGCCCAGAAGGCGAAGCAGCCCGCGATCTCGGCGAGGGCGGCGGCGAGGTAGATGAGCGCGGTCATGCGCTGCTATCGCATCGAACGGGGGATGCAGCAATCTGACCTGTGCGTCTCGACTTCGCGCGCGGCTATCGGCAAAAGGCCCGCATGAGCATTCCACGCATATTAATCATCGCCGGATCGGATTCGGGCGGCGGCGCCGGCATTCAGGCGGATATCAAGACGGTCACGATGATGGGCGGTCATGCGATGACCGCCATCACCGCCATCACGGCTCAGAATACGTTGGGGGTGCAGGCCGTTCACCCAGTGCCGACCGAGATGGTGATCGCGCAGATCGATAGCGTCGTGGACGATATCGGCGTGGATG
>CAMLFF010000132.1 GCA_946479185.1 uncultured Sphingobium sp. | reverse complement strand
TTGGCGCCGGTGCAGAAGATCTGTCGCGGGATATAGGGTGCATCGAGTGCGCGCTCATCGAGCGGGATTGCGCCCTCGCCCTTCGCGGCGATCTGCTCCAGCTTGGGCAAGCTTGCGTCCCAATCATCGAGCAGCGCCAGCACGTCGCGCGTTTCGCCATTGGCTGCCAGTGGCACCAATGTGTCGCCGACGACCAGCGCCGCTCCGCCAGCACGCAGCTTGGCCAGACCGAATGTCATGCAATAGTCTCCTGATCAGTAAGGCGCCTGGAGCTGACCCATTGTCGCTCCAAGCATCGTGTTGCTTTCGGTCTCTTGACCAGCCATCTGAATTTCGCCGATGCGCACCGAATTCTCGACCACCAGACGCGCCCGCTCGAAGCGGCGATCCATGAAGGCGCGCAGGGCTACATCGATATCGTCGTGACGGGCGATTTCCTCAGCGAGCACAAGACCATCCTCGGCAGCGATACCGGCACCACTCGCCAGATGCGGCGTCGTCGCGTGGGCGGCGTCACCAATCAGCACGACGCGACCCTTATACCAGGGATCGGGCAACAGCAGCCATTCGAGCGGACGGTAATTCACCTGCGCAGGATCGGTAATGCTCTCGCGAATGGCAGGCACCGCACCGGCGAACGGCTCCATCAGATCGCGCAGATGCGTGACCAGTTCATCGCCTTCAAACCATGGATTGTCCGGCACATGCTCCAGCAGGAACATGTACATCTCATCCTGGGAAATCGGGTTGAGGCCAATTTTAACCGGGCCGCCGAAATACATTTCCGTGCGGTCCACTTCGGGCGGGCGCTTGGCGACGACACGCCAGCAACCCTGCCCGGTGAACTTCGGCTTGGCCGCCTCGGGAAAGATCATCGCCCGCGTCGTGGAGGCAATGCCGTCCGCGCCGACGACGAGATCATAGCGGCCTGACGTGCCGTCCGTGAACGTCACATCCACGCCTGAACCGTCCTGCACCAGCGTCTCGACCTTCACACCGAGGCGGACATTGATCTGCTCGGCGCGCACCGTTGAGGAGAGGATGTCATGCAGCACAGGCCGCATGATGCCGCCGCCCTGCTGAATAGGCGTTGGGTTTTCAGTCGGCGGCACCTCCACCACGACATGCCCGCCAGCCGTGCGACCCCGAAAGCCCGAGCCGACATGACCGCGTTCTTTGATCTGATCGAAAATGCCGAGCGCATCGAAGGCACGCAGCGAAATTCCGGTGACGCTGATGCCAGCGCCATAGACCCGCCATTCGGGGTCGGCATCGATCAGATCGATCTCAACCCCGTTCCGCTTGAGCGCAATCGCCGCCGTCATGCCGCCGATGCCCCCACCGACGACCAGCACTTTGCCGATCATGCGGGCACCTGCCACAGGCCCTTGTCGGGCTGCATTTCCGCATGCGGCACATTGCCCGAAATGATCCGGCCGGTGCCCCATTGATCGGTTATGCTCGGGCTGAACTCATAGACCGTCGGCTGCCAATCATCACCAACCTCTTCAAGATCAGAGGTATATTCGACGGCATTGCCATTGGGTGTGAGATAATAGGTGAAGGTGTTGTTGCCTGCCGTGTGACGGCCAGGCCCCCATGAAAGCGTGACGCCCTTCTCATGCATGCGAGCAAGGCCACGCATCATTTCATCCACCGAGCTCACATCGAAGGCGACATGGTTGAGCGCTGGCGGCCCGGGCAGGATCGCGAGGCGGTGATGCACCGGATTGCAGCGCAGGAAGGCCATGAAGGTGCCGATCCAGTCGGTCAGGCGGAAGCCAAGCACATCCTCATAATATTTCACCAGATCGGCAGGCTTGGGCGTGTGCAGCACGATATGGCTCAGGCCCGTCGGGATCGCCTCACCCTTGGCGAGTGTGCGATGGACGCGCTGCGTACTGTCGCAAATCACCTCGATCGCGCGGCCATCGGGATCGAAGAAACGGAAGGCATAGCCGCCAGCCGGGCCATCGGCAGCGCCGGGCTCGGAAATGATTTTCGAACCAGAAGCCTGAACCTGCGCGAAGATGGCATCCACATCGGCGCGCGATGCAGCGGAGAAGCCGATCAGATCGGTCTTACGCTCATCATCCTGACGCAAGCGAATGACATAAGGATGCGGCGATCCTTCTGCGGCGAAATAGATTTTGCCATTGCTCTCGCTCACTTCGACCAGACCCCAGGTCTCGCCAAAAAAGGCGCGCTCTGCGGCGAGGTCTGGCACGGCGAGCGCAACAAAGTGAAGGTCAGTGACTGCGACAGGCATAAATGCTCCAGTTCCGTAATTCCCGTTGGCAGGAATAATAGCTCATAATGCGAGCCAAGGCCAATTCTTTCCACGCTACCGGAGAGAATTGGCCTCAAGCTGTTAGAATTTGCCGCCGATGCGAACGCCCCAGGTACGTGGCTGCTCGGCATTGGCCGAGATGACCCCTGCAGAGTTGGTCGTTCCCGAAATCAGGCGCTGATTATCCACAATGTTGAACACATAGAGGCTGGCGAAATAACGATCGTCCGCATCCGAGACGGTGATCGACGCATTGCTGACGAACGCCGCTGGCGAGCGTAGATATGGCAGATAGTCAGCCGTGGAATAGCTGCTGCTGCGATAGCGTGTGCCACCCTGCAGTGTCAGCTTGGCAGCGCCCATGGGGATCGTCTGCTGGGCGTTCAGATTGAACGACCATTTTGGTGAGTTGAAAGCTTGCTTGCCGGAGCAATCAATGCGGAACACGTTAACCGGATTCCCACCCGGCACCGCTTGCGACTGTGGCGTGAAGCCGCATGTCGTGTTTGGCGGCGTGCCCTGATTTGGCGCGAAATAGGTGAAGCTGTCATATTTCGTGTCGAGATATTGCACATTTGCTGAGAGCAAGGTGTTCTTGGTGACGAGCAATTCCACATCGACATCGATGCCCTTGATCGTGCTGTTGCCGATATTCCGCGTGAGGAACACCGTCGATGGCGGATTGCCCAGATCGAAGCCGAACTGGGTGAACTGCTGGTCCTTATATTTCCACAGGAACGCTTCGACATTCACTTGCAGCTTATTGCCAAGGAAGCGGTTCTTGGTGCCGATCGTGTAGGCCCTGATGGATTCAGGCCGAAAGGTCTCGACGCCGCGCGCGAACGAGAAACCGCCAGCATGATAGCCCGTCTCGTAGCTCGCGTAGACCATGCTGCGTGGCGTGAAATCATATTGCGCAGCGAGGCGATAGGTGAGCTTCTCGTTCTGAAGGCCAGAGTTGATCGCGATTGGTGAGCGCAGCACGAATGGAGCAGTCTGCGAGCCGCCGGCGAAGACCGGCAGCGCGAATAGCGGCGCTGGCGTTACGCGGAAGCCGCGTGACGTATAGAATGTTTCGAGTTCCGCAGCACTGTTCACCACTGGCGTAAATGGCAATGTCGGGCAGAAATCCTGCGGCGGCGCAGGGTTGCCGCAGAACAGAATGTAGACCTGCGACAAACCATTAAACTGCTTCTTATCGCTGGTGTAGCGGCCTGCCGCTGTGAGGCTCAGCTTTTCGATTGGCCGCACCGTGATCTTGCCAAAGCCCGCCCAGGATTGGGTTGCCGTGGTAAAAGTCTGGTAGGGTGTCAGCGTCGACTGATTATAATAGGCCTGAGGCACATCGATATCTTCATCGAAATACATGCCGCCGATGAGATAGTCGACTGAAGGGCCGATATCGCCTGCCCAGCGCGCTTCAATGCTTGCCTGCTTGTCCCGCTCCTTCACGCCACCCGCCCGGAACACGCCGTTGAACGTGTAATCGAGATTGGCTTCACGATAGGCTGGCTGCACGGTGAGCGTACCGGCATCCGTGATGTAATTCATCTCGGCCGTCATGCCCCAATAATCATTATTATTGTAAGGCACGCCATCCACGACCGCACCAGTGCGACCAACCGACGGGACGAAGCGCGAGCTCTGCAACGCGTTGGAGCGCGGATCGAGCAGTCCCTGGTTTACCGAGAAGCCGGTTGGCACATAATTATAGCCAGCAAAGCCGGTCGAGCCAAACTGCGGGGTGACCGTGCCCAGGTAGAAGCCGCTAGCGCTGCTGCCGCCCTGATGGGCGTAATCGATACCAAAGCGGAAGGTGAAATTGTCGCTCGGCTCGGCGTAGATCTGGCCGCGGAATGCATATTCGCGCTGCTTGCCGGTGCCATCCGAGAGGAAGGCATCGCGACTGGAAACCGTGCCTGCCACGCGCACCGCAACCTGCTCGCCAATCGGCACGTTGAGCGCCGCCTGGCCGGTCAGCCAGTTATAATTGCCATAGCCGACCTGCCCCTCGCCCGAGAATTGCCCAAGCTTGGGGCGGTTGGGGATGACGTTGATCGCGCCGCCAGTGGCGTTGCGCCCATAGAGCGTGCCCTGCGGACCCTTGAGCACTTCGACGCGCTGAAGATCGTAAAACACGCCAGAGGTGGAGCTGGGGCGACCGATATAAACGCCATCATAGTTGAAGGCGATTGCCGGGTCCGAATAGCTGTTGTTCGTCGCGTTACCCACGCCACGCACGAAGAAGGAGGTCGTCGGCCCACCCGCTGCCGATGCGCTGAGTGCCGTACTGGTGCGCGAGAGATCCTCAGCGCGAATGACATTTTGGCGAACAAGCTCTTCCGGCTTCACCACATCGAGCGCGATCGGCGCGCGCTGGCTGCTCTCTGAAATGCGCTGCGCTGTGACGACGATTTCTTCCAGACCGCCTTCGCCATCCGTTTGCGGCGCGACCGACGTAGGCGCGACCTGCTGCGCGTTTGCCATCGGCGCACCGATCAGCACGCCCAACGCGACGGACGTTAACAACAACCCTCTCATCTCACTCTCCCAGGTTTCGACTCAAACGTCGATTATTCCTATTTCCCTGAATACGGAATTTGGGCGCGCCTGCAAATTATTTCCGTGAATCGGGAATAGCGGCGACCTGTGTAAGTGCGAGCTGGCGGCGCAACCTGTTACTATAGTGTCACAGTATCGGCGCTTGATGACATCTCAACAAGCAAATGGACGGGTAGAAGTGTAAGGAGACTTGGCTTTTGGCATTTGCGTATTATGGACGGCGTCAACGTTGTGATTTAAAAAAGGGGAGAGGACTAATGAATAGTAAAGTAACAATTCTGTGCTCGACGGCGATGGCGCTTATGTTGCCTACCGCTGCATTCGCGCAGACGGCATCCGCCGATCAGGCCGCCGCACCGCAGGCCGAAACAAACAATAACAATATGGACGAAATCGTCGTCACTGCGCAGTTCCGCGAGCAGAACCTGCAGGACACGCCAATCGCGATCACCGCGGTCAATGCCGCCATGATGGAATCGCGCAGCCAAACGGATATCGCTCAGGTTGCAAACCAGGCACCGTCCGTCACGCTCCGCCCACAAGGCGCAGCCTATGGCCCTGCCCTTGGCGCGAACATTCGCGGCGTTGGCCAGTTCGATTTCAACCCCGCGCTTGAGCCCGGCGTTGGCTTCTATGTCGATGATGTTTACTTCGCGACGCTGACCGGCTCGATCATGGATCTGCTGGACCTTGACCGCGTCGAGATGCTGCGTGGCCCACAGGGCACACTCGCAGGCCGTAACTCTATCGGCGGCGCTGTGAAGCTCTACTCCAAGAAGCCAGAGGGCACGAACAGCGGCTATGTCGCGGGCGCCTATGGCAGCCGCAACCGCATCGATCTGCGCGGCAGTGCAGACTTCAACATTGCACCCGGCTTCGATGCGCGCATCTCCGGCGTTGCAAAGAAGCAGGAAGGCTATGTTGACCGGCTCGACTTTGGTTGCGTCTATCCAGCCGGTGGCCCGACGACCTTTACGCCTGCCTTTGCAACCACGGCCAACCCAACCCAGGCGCCGCAGTTGATCAACCCGGTCGGTGGCGTGCCAGCACGCACCAATCGCGGCGATTGCGTTCTCGCGAAAGAGGGTGAGGTCAATTACATTGCCGCTCGCGCCCAGTTGCGGTTCCGTCCGTCCGAGACGCTCGATATCAACATCATCGGTGACTATACCGACGATGATCGTGTTGCTGCCGGCTCGGTGCTGCTCCAGCGCAACTACCCGAACGGCGCTGTAGCCACGCCGCGCTTCCCGCTTCCGCTGATCCCAGCACCGGGTTCGTCGCCAGCTCAGAACTTTGCAGCGGCATCGCCACAGCGCGATATCAATCCGTTCGCAAACCAGACCATCAGCTATGACAATCGCTTCCTGTGCGGTGAATATTGCAACTTTGGCACCTATGATATGCCAGCGGACACCGCGGTCGGGCCAAATGGCCAGCCGATCCTCGTGGGCGGCCAGCCGCTGACCTATCGAGCAGCGTCCGGCGACGGTCGCGTGCGCTTCAAGGGCTGGGGCGTTTCGGGACAGATTGATTGGGAGGCATCTGACAGCCTGCAGATCAACTCGATCACGGCCTATCGCGAATATACGTCGAACTTCTCGAACGATAATGACGCATCGCCGATGGCCCACAGCCTTGGCTATGGCCCGCTGACGTTCCGCTTCTTCAGCCAGGAGCTGCGCGTAAACGGTTCGATCGGCGACACGATCGAATATACGGTCGGCGGTTATTATAGCGACCAGAAGTCGGTCTATACCTCGTTCCAGGATCTGCGGTCTTCGGGCCTTCAGTTCCAGCAGAGCGATCCGGTCGATGCAGACAGCAAGGCGGCCTTTGCGCACCTTTCCTGGAACCCCATCGAGCCTCTGACGATCACGGGTGGCATTCGCTACACGAAGGAGTCAAAGACCTATCAGTATATCCGTCAGCGTCCTTACAACGACCCGACGTCACTGGCAGCCAACGGCGTTCTGCCGCTCAACGGCACGATCAGCAAATATAGCGGCGAGCGTGTCGATTATCGCGCGAACATCCAATATGCGCTCAGCGACAATGTGATGGCCTACGGTCAGTTCTCGACCGGCTTCAAGGGTGGTGGCGTTAACCCGCGTCCATTCTTCATCCAGCAGGCTCTGTCCTTCGGCCCAGAAACGCTTCAGGCTTATGAGCTGGGCTTCAAGACCGATCTGTTCGATCGCCGCCTGCGCTTCAACGTCGCTGCATTCCTGAGCAAGTATAAGGATATCCAGCTCTCGCTCGGTAACTGCACCGCGATCACCGGCGCCGGTTTTGGCGCACCTTGCGCCCTGCCCGTCAACGCTGGCGATGCAGATATCAAGGGCATCGAAGTCGAAGCAACGCTGCGTCCTGTGGATGGCCTGACCATCGATGGCTCCGTGAGCTACATCGACTTCGTCTACAAGAAGTTCGGCAGCTTCACGACCGGCACATCGACCGTATCCGTGGGCGGCCCCACCAACCTCAATGGCCCTCAGTTCGGCGACTACGCGCCTTACACGCCTGAGTGGAAGTGGAGCTTCGGCCTGCAGTATGAGCTCGACATGGGCAGCGCTGGTTCGCTCACCCCACGTCTGGATGCTGCTTATCAGAGCAAAATCTACACCGTGGCGAGTAATCGTGCGACCAACATGATCAAGGCTTATGGCACTGCCAATGCTCGTTTGACCTGGCGCAATGCAGATGAGGATCTCGACGTTTCGGTCGAAGTCACCAATCTGCTGAACGAATATTACCTGCTCACCATCTACGATCAGACCGCTGGTGGTCAGGGCTACGCCACCGGCCAGCCAGGCCGTCCACGCGAGTGGGCTGTGAGCGTGAAGAAGAAGTTCTAATCAAATATTGGCCGAGCGGTGGTCCCATACGGGATCATCGCTCGGCTTATTTCTACCTATCCGGCATCAGGCCTCCACGCGCGCAGTCAATGCCGCTTCATAAGGTGCAGGGACGATGATGGATGATGTTGCCCCGCTGACCTTATCCCGGCGGGAGATTGCCAAATTTGCCGCAGTCGGCTGGCTGCTGGCGGCCTCGCCTGTGCGCGCGGCCTTGGCCCACACAGAAAGCGTATGCCGCCCTGTTGTCGGCTTTTTCAATGATGCGCCTCTGCTCGATCTGACCGGCAAAGATATTGCCTACAGCCCCCCTTCCCGAGCCCTTGCGAGCGCCCCCGATTGCGAGAGCCTGATGCGCCAGGGCTATTTCCTGTGATGCGCCGCTCGCCATCCCTCATACCGACAGGAGCTTTGCGACATGGTTGATTTCTCGAAAATGCCGACCGCGCAGGGCTTCTTCACGCCGCAGCGTTTCGAGGCTGACGTGCTGGACTGCGAGACCAGCGGCACAATCCCCACCGAGATGGCAGGCGCCTTCGTGCGGCTGGGCGGCGAATGGTTCTACCCACCCAAATTCCCCGATGACGCGCCGCTGAATACGGACGGGCACATCAGCATGTTCCGGTTCAACAATGGCAAGGTGAGCTATAAGAGC
>CAMLFF010000131.1 GCA_946479185.1 uncultured Sphingobium sp. | reverse complement strand
TCACGCTGCACCAATGAGGAAACTTTCCTCGTCCAGAAGCTGATCCGGGCGGGCTTCGGCGCCAACAATGTCGATACATGCGCCCGCGTCTGTCACTCACCGACCGGCTATGGCCTCAGCCAAACCTTCGGCACCTCGGCCGGCACGCAGGATTTCGACAGCGTGATGGATAGCGATGTGATCCTCGTGATCGGCGCCAACCCAACCGATGGCCATCCCGTGTTCGCGAGCCGCATGAAGCGCCGCCTGCGTCAGGGCGCCAAGCTGATCGTCATCGATCCGCGCCGCACCGATCTGGTGCGCTCGCCGCATATCGAAGCGCAGCAGCATCTGGCCCTGCAGCCCGGCACGAATGTGGCCGTCCTCACATCGCTCGCTCATGTGATCGTAACCGAGGGCCTTGCCGATGAAGCGTTCATCCGTGAGCGCTGCGATTGGGATGAATATCAGGATTGGGCGCGGTTCGTCTCCGAAGAGCGCAACAGCCCTGAGACGTTGGAAGCCGTGACCCGCGTGCCCGCAGCCGATCTGCGAGACGCCGCTCGCCTGTTCGCCACCGGCGGCAATGGCGCCATCTATTATGGCCTTGGCGTCACCGAGCATAGCCAGGGCTCATCCACGGTCATGGCGATCGCCAACCTTGCGATGGTCACCGGCAATATTGGTCGCCGCGGCGTGGGCGTGAACCCGCTGCGTGGCCAGAATAATGTGCAAGGCGCCTGCGACATGGGCAGCTTCCCGCACGAGCTCTCCGGCTATCGTCACATCTCCGATGTTGCGACGCGCCAGTTGTTCGAGGCGGATTGGGGCGTGACGCTCGATCCAGAGCCGGGCCTGCGCATTCCCAACATGCTGGATGCCGCCGTGGATGGCAGTTTCCGCGCCATCTATATTCAGGGCGAGGATATCCTCCAGTCCGACCCGAATACGCATCATGTGGCTGCGGGCCTCAAGGCAATGGAATGCGTCATCGTGCAGGATCTCTTCCTGAACGAGACCGCAAACTACGCCCATATCTTCCTGCCCGGCTCCACCTTCCTGGAGAAGGACGGCACTTTCACCAATGCAGAGCGGCGCATTCAGCCGGTTCGCAAGGTGATGGAGCCTGCGAATGGTTATGGCGATTGGGAGATCACCCAGTTGCTCGCCAATGCGATGGGCCTCAACTGGACCTACACGCATCCAAGCGAAGTGCTGGACGAGATCGCTCGCCTCACGCCAACCTTCACAGGCGTGAGCTGGGAGCGGCTCGATCGCGAAGGTTCGCTGCAATGGCCGGTGAACGAGAAGTTCCCTGATGGCTCGCCGATCATGCATGTCGATGGCTTTGTGCGCGGCAAGGGCAAGTTCATCGTCACGGACTATGTGCCGACCGACGAGAAGACTGGCCCGCGCTTCCCGCTGCTGCTCACCACCGGGCGTATCCTCAGCCAGTATAATGTCGGCGCCCAAACACGCCGGACCGAGAATACCGCCTGGCATCCAGAGGATCTGCTTGAGATCCACCCGACCGATGCGGAAAATCGCGGCGTGAAGGATGGGGATTGGGTGAAGCTGGCAAGCCGCACCGGTGAGACGACCTTGCGCGCGACGATCACCGATCGCGTGGCGCCGGGCGTGGTTTACACGACCTTCCATCACCCAGCGACGCAGGCCAATGTCGTCACCACCGAATTTTCGGATTGGGCTACCAACTGCCCCGAATATAAGGTGACGGCGGTGCAGATCCTACCTTCCAATGGGCCGACCGACTGGCAGGAAGATTATGCGAGTTGGTCCGACCGGTCCCGCCGGATCGTCGCCAGCATCACTGCAGAAGCGGCGGAGTAAGACGATGGAAGTCGAACGCCTCGTCTATATGGCAAACCAGATCGCGCGGAATCTTGAGCTGCGCGGACATGATGCGGCTGTCGAAGAGACCGCCACGCACATCATCAAATTCTGGGATCCGCGCATGAAGGCAACGATGCTGGGCGGCGATCGCTCACAGCTTTCGCCGATTGCTGCGGATGCCATGCTTAAGGTGGACGATTACGTCGCGGCCCAGGCGGCCTGAAGCCGCCGGATGAGCGATCAAGCAGCGCTAACCGCGATCCGGCCGGACGGGAGCACCCGCCCGGTAGAACGCCCTTTCGCGCCGGAAACCCCCGTCGCGTTGGAATATAACGGCCTCTCCTATGCAGTGATGATGGCGAGCCCCTTCGATCTGGAGGATTTCGTCACCGGCTTCGCGCTGACCGAAGGGCTGGCGCTGAGCGTCGCGAATGTCACCGACGTCGATCTGGCTGAAACCGACAAGGGCTGGATCGCCCGCGCGACCATCACCTCGCTGGCGGTCGAGCAACTGGCCGAGCGTGTGCGGGCGCGCGTCGCGGAATCCAGCTGCGGGCTGTGCGGCATCGACAATCTGGATGTGATCGCCAAACCCCTGCCCCCGGTTGCAGCGCATGATGCGCTCTCAACCGCAGCAATCTTCAAAGCGTTAGATGGCCTGCGGGAACATCAGCCCGGCAATCGCGCAACAGGCGGCATGCACGCTGCGGCGTTCGTGGATGAGCAAGGCGACATCATCGCCGTCCGCGAAGATGTCGGCCGCCACAACGCGCTCGACAAGCTCATCGGAGCGCTTGCGCGTGCGGGTGAGGATATGGCGACGGGCTTCATCCTCTCGACGGCGCGGTGCAGTTACGAGATTGTCGAGAAAAGCGTGAAGGCTGGTGCGACACGGCTCGTGACGATCTCGGTGCCAACCAGCATGGCCGCACAACGCGCGCGGGATGCGGGACTGACGCTATACGCGCTCGCCCGCCCCGATGAGGTTCTGCTCGTCGTCACTTGAGGCTGCGAATGCCTACGCTAGAACGTGGCGGCTGTCGTCAGCGGCTCTCCAACCATCTTCCACCGTTGTTCCGGGTTTGACCCGTGAGCCCAGTTTTCTTGCGATCTTGAGAGAGCCGGACCCCGGATCAAGTCCGGGGAGACGCTAGTCCAGAACCGCCTCAGGCAGCCTTCGCCGCAGCCTCATCGCCATCCACGATCGGCAGCAATATCAGCATCACGATGCCCGCAATCGATCCCAGAGCCATGATCAGCGACACGGTGAAGAGCTCACCCTTGCCCAACACATCGAACAGGAAGCCCGCGAGAATCGGTGATCCTGCAGCGCCCGCACGCCCCACGCCCAGCACGAAGCCAGTTCCCGTGCCGCGCGCGTAAGCCGGGAAGCCGCGCGCAAACGCCGCATAAAAGCCCACGATCGCAGCGTTGAGGAAGAACATCGTCAGGAAGGTCGCAAGACGCCATGCGCCAAGATCACCATGCCCCATACCGAACCAAGCCACGGCGACGATGCCAAGGATCATCACGCCAATTGTCGGCCCCTTGATATCCCACTTCTTGAGCAGGAAGCCGAACAGGCCGCCACCGATCGCGCCACCAATATTTGCCCAGGTGAGTGTGCTCGCCGCATCCGCCTGCGAGAAACCGCTGTCAGATACGATCTGCACCGCGAATTTGAGGATGTAATAGAAGGTCAGCGTGTGGAACATGTAGCCGAACGCCAGCAACCAAGTGACCTTGCGCAGGCCGGGCTTGGAGAGAATATCCGTCACCTTAGGCCCAGAGCCCTTGGCGGCAGGCGCGGGCAAGGCATCGATAATCGTCTTGCCGAGCGTGCGCAGCGAGCGGTTGATCTTTTCGACCGCGCCGGATGGCCGCCGTGCCGCGTAGAAAGCAGGCGTTTCAGGCACCAATATCCACACAAGCGGAATCATCACAGCCGTCACGACCGCGCCGAACATGAACACCGCGCGCCAATCATAGTCGACAAGCAGCCATGTCTGCGCCGCAAATCCGCCGATCACGCCGCCAATTGGATAGCCGATGACATACAGCGCCATCGCAAGGCTGCGCGACTTTTTGCTCGTGGATTCCGCCGTCACCGCGTTGGTCGCGGCCAACATGCCGCCAATACCAAGGCCGGTGATGAAGCGCCAAATGGTCAGGAGCGTCACGCCCGATGCCGCATGCGCCATATACATGCCGATTGCCATGACGAACAGGCAACCGATCATGGTGGACTTGCGGCCCGTCTTATCGGCTAGGCCACCGAGTATGACCGAGCCGAAGCCCATGCCGACCAGCTCGGCAGAAAGCACGACCCCCAGCGCCGCACGGGGAATCCCCCATTCAGCCGAAATGCCGGGCGCGGCAAAGGCGCTGGAAAGCACATCGAACCCGTCCAAGGCATTGAGCAGGATCATCAGAACCACAACGATCCACTGCCTTGTCGACATTGGCGTATCATTGATAATCTGTTGTGGATCAGTTGCGGCCATGCTGTTGCGTCCCCTCCCGGCGGTGCTTCATTCGTTGGTCTCTAGGGACCGAATCTATTCGTGGATACGGCGCAAAAGCTCGATGAGCAATGCAGCTTCTTTCTTGTTGAAGCGGGACTTGAGCCATTGCTCATGCTGCTCGATGCATCCGCGCGCTTCGGATAGTGCCTCAAGGCCGACCTTGGTCAAAGTGAGGGGCTGGCGCCTGCGGTCCAGCATCGATGCGCCGCGCACCAGCAGGTCGCGTGCTTCAAGCCGGTTGATGATCGCCATCGTCGTCGCGCGATCCATCTGGAGCCGCCTGCCGATGTCGGCCTGCGCAATATTGGGATGATCGCTGATCAGCCAGAGCACGGAGACCATCTTCTGCGTGAGGCCAAGCTCGGAGAATGTTTCCGTGAAATGCCGATGGGCAGCGCCATGCGCGAGCCGGATGTGGAAGCCGATAATATCGTCAATCGCGCCAATATCTTCATCAGCGAATTTGCCGGCAGCTTTTGACAGCGCGTCGCCTGCATATCCGGCCCGTGCCGAATTTTGCGCGCGCTGCTTTTCCGGTACTTCCAAAACCTTGTCCCCCAACTACATTTGCGCCACAACTTGATGACAACTCAAAGATTTGCTGATATCGTAAGCATAGCATACAAATAAGGGCAAGAGGAGCAACCGATGGCACAATTTCCCGATACCCCATCCTTCACGGGCTTCAATACACCGTCTCGTGTGGAGTGCGACATTGCCGACCTGACGCATGAAGGCACGATCCCGGCCGAGCTGAACGGCGCCTTCTTCCGCGTGCAGCCAGATCCGCAATTCCCGCCGCGGATGGACGATGACATCAGCTTCAACGGCGATGGCATGATCACGCGCTTCCACATCCATGATGGCCAGGTCGATCTGCGCCAGCGTTGGGCAAAAACGGACAAGTGGAAGCTGGAAAATCAGGCGGGCAAGGCCTTGTTTGGCGCCTACCGCAATCCGCTGACTGATGATGAGTCGGTCAAGGGCGAGTATCGCAGCACGGCCAATACCAATGCCTTCGTGTTCGCTGGCAAGCTGTGGGCGATGAAGGAAGACAGCCCGGCGCTCGTGATGGAGCCGGACACGATGGAGACCATCGGTTTCGAGAAGTTTGGCGGCAAGATGACCGGCCAGACTTTCACGGCGCACCCCAAGATTGATCCGCTCACCGGAAATATGGTCGCGATCGGCTATGCCGCCAGCGGCCTCTGCTCGGACGATGTGACGCTTTACGAGATTTCGCCGGAAGGCGAGTTGCTCCAGGAATTCTGGTTCAAGGTCCCCTATTACTGCATGATGCATGATTTCGGCGTCACGAAGGATTATCTCGTCCTCCATATCGTGCCCTCTATTGGCAGCTGGGACAGGCTCGAAAAGGGTCTGCCGCATTTCGGTTTCGACACAACCATGCCGGTCTATCTCGGCATCATCCCGCGTCGCAAGGATGTGACGCAGGAGGATATACGCTGGTTCAAGCGCGACAATTGCTTCGCCAGCCATGTGATGAATGCTTTCCAGGATGGCACCAAGGTCAGCGTCGATGTGCCGGAAGCGCAGAACAATATGTTCCCCTTCTTCCCGGATGTGCATGGGGCGCCCTTCAATGGCCAACAGGCGATGGCCAAGCTCACGCGCTGGACGGTCGACATGGCCTCCAATTCGGACGAGTTTGACAGCGTGACGCGCCTCACCCAGACCTCGGGCGAATTCCCTCGCATCGATGATCGCTATACCGGCCTGCCCTATCGCTACGGCTGGATGCTCGAAATGGACATGAAGCGCCCTGTCGAGCTTCGCGGCGGCAGTGCGGGCGGCTTCCTGATGAACTGCCTGTTCCTCATCGATCATCAGACTGGCGCCGAGCAGCATTGGTGGTGCGGCCCCGTCTCCTCGCTGCAGGAGCCAGCCTTCATCCCGCGCAGCAAGGATGCGCCGGAAGGCGATGGGTGGATCGTGCAGGTCTGCAACCGGCTCGATGAGCATCGCAGCGATCTGCTGATCTTCGAAGCCCTGAACATCGAGAAGGGCCCGGTCGCGACCGTGCGCATTCCGTTCGCGCTGCGCTTTGGCCTGCATGGCAATTGGGCCAATGCCGATCAGATTGGGCTTGCTGCCTGACAAAGTTGAGCGGCGGGCGCTGCTTATTGCGACGTCCGCCGACAGCATGAAGAAAATGAGATTGATCGCCCCGCCTATCAGCGCGCGACAGGAGATGCTGCCTTGATACCCGCCAACGCCATCCAGCCCGGCCTTGAATTCGTCTATGAAGCCGAGGGCGCGCTCGATGCGCCGATCCAGATCGGCGAAACCGTTGATGGCACCCGGCGCATCATCCCCATCCAGACCGGCGGCCGCGTGGAAGGTCCGCTCATTCGCGGCAGCCTCGTGGGCGGCGCGTCGGATTGGCAGCTGACCCGTCCCGATGGCGTGACAGTCGCGGATGCAACCTATGCCATCCGCACCGACGATGATGTCGTCATTCAGCTGCGCAATCGCGGCCTGCGTCATGGCCCGGCGGACGTCATGGCCCGGCTCGGACGCGGCGAAGAGGTTGACCCCGCGGAATATTATTTCCGCACCGTGCCTGAGTTCATCGCGCCCAAGGGAAAATATGAGTGGATGAACAACTCGATTTTCGTCTGCTCAGGCGCGCGTTTCAAGGCTGGTATCAAGCTGTGGGTTTGGCGCGTCACCTGATCGGTTGCAAATGGCTACTGTGCGCCCCATTTGAGGTGCATGACAAAACTCAGCTTCCTTGATCTCGTCAACGTCGTCGAAGGCGAGAGCAGCGGCGATGCGATCCGCCGCGTTGGCCCCATGGCCGCCCATGTCGAGACGCTTGGCTTTCATCGCTACTGGATCGCCGAACATCATGGGATGCCGGGGGTTGCGGCAGCGGCCACCGCTTTGATCATCGCAGAGGCTGGCCATGCCACCAAGACGATGCGCATCGGTTCAGGCGGCATCATGCTGCCTAACCATTCGCCCTATCTGATCGCCGAGCAATTCGGCACGCTCGATGCCCTCTTCCCCGGCCGTGTCGATCTTGGCCTTGGGCGAGCGCCTGGCGCTGATGGGCGGCTCGCGCGCGCCTTGCGGCACGATACGATGAAGGAAGCGCAGGACTTCCCTCGCAACATCATGGAGCTTCGCGCGCACTTTGCGGGTGAGCCAGATCTCGGCCTCATCGCCGTGCCGGGTCGCGGTGCGCAGATCGAGATGTGGATTTTGGGCTCCAGCCTGTTCGGCGCGCAACTCGCAGCGGCGCTTGGCATGCCCTATGCCTTCGCATCCCACTTCGCGCCCGATCTGTTGGATGAAGCGCTACTTACTTACCGCCGCGAGTTCCGCCCGTCGCAATATCTGAGCACCCCCTATGCGGCGGCGGCGATGAGCATCGTGGCAGCGGACACGCGCGAGCAGGCCGATTATGTCGCCAGCTCAATGATGCAGAATTTCGTTTCTTTGCGCACGGGCAGGCCGGGCAAGATGGCGCCGCCAGTCGAGAATTATGTCGCCAGCCTTGATCCGGCGCTCAGCGGCATGCTGCGCAATGTCATGCAGTGTAGCGCATTCGGCACGACGGACGATGTCGCAAAGGGAATGACGGACTTCATCGCACGCACGCAAGTGGATGAACTCATCGTCCACAGCCCGGCCTTCGATCCGCAGGCCCGGCTCCACTCGGTCGCGTTGATCGCCAAAGCTTTTGAGAGCCTCAACGTTCCGGCCTGATGGGTAACAAAAGAGGCGCGGAACCACCCGCGCCTCTCTTTCGTAGCGTGCGCCCGATGATCAGGCCGGAGCAAGCTCCTTCGCATCCTCCAAAATCATCGCCGACCCCTTCTCGCCAATCATGATCGACGCCGCATTGGTGTTGCCCGAAACGATCTTGGGCATCACCGAGGCATCGACCACGCGAAGCCCCTGCACGCCATGAACACGCAGCCGCGCATCCACCACCGCCTTGGGATCGCTGCCCATCCGCGCCGTGCCGACAGCGTGATAAAGCGTGCCGCCCGCGACCTGCG
>CAMLFF010000130.1 GCA_946479185.1 uncultured Sphingobium sp. | reverse complement strand
GCGGGGATGGATAGCAGGGTGAGCGATTTGGCCAGAAGATTACGCCGCAGCCTGAGGGTGCTGGCCCTTGGATTGCTGACGGTGGGGCCGGTCTCGGCGGCCACGCGCACGTACATCGTGACGGATTTTGACAGCATCCGCGTCGAAGGGCCGGTCAACATCGCGATCGAAACGGGGCGTGGCGCGTCGGCGCGGGGTGAGGGCGGCGCGGCTTCGCTCGATCAGGTGGACTTGCGTGTTGCCTCGCGCGTGCTGACGGTGCGGCTCAAGCCCTCGCCATTTGAGAACAGCCGGGATCGCAATGCGCCCGCCATCCGTCTGTCGCTCACGGTCCCGTCGCTGCGGCGCGTGCAATTGACGGGCGCGGGCTCGCTGAACATCACCGGGCTGGACAAGAGCCGCGCGGAGGTCATCGCGTCCGGCAGCGGCTCGATCGCCATCACCGCGATCGACACGGATACGCTGTCCGTCGTCCAGTTCGGCGCTGGATCAATTTCTCTCGCGGGCAAGGCGAAAAGCGTGGACCTGCGCGTTTCCGGCCATGGCGGGCTGGACGCGAGGGACCTTCGCGCAGCAGATCTGGAGATCGCGCTGGAAGGCGCGGCGAATGTCGATGCGCAGGCTGATCGCAGCGCAAAGCTGGTCGCGGCAGGGCCGGGGAATATCACGATCACAGGTAAGCCTGCTTGCACCGTGAGGCGCGTGGGTAGCGGCGTCGTGCGTTGTGGCGGAGAAATCTTCTGACCGGCGGCTAGCTCCGATCAGACCCGCTCGGCTCGCACCACCACATCGATGGCGCGCAAAGCGGAGATGATGCGCGCGACATGGCTGGCATCCTCCACTTCCAGATCGATGAGATCGGTATGGAATGGCCCCTCGCGGTTGACGAGTTGCAGGTTGAGGATGTTCGCCTTGGTTGCGCCGAAGATTTGCGCCACCGCGGCCAGCGCGCCGGGGTGGTTCTTGACGATCACGGAGAGGCGCGCAGTGCCGCCCGAGGCCTGGCTGTCCCAACTCAAATCCACCCAGTCGGCATCCTGACCCGCCTCAAGCGCAAGGCAATCGATGGTGTGGACTTCAATCGGCTCGCCGGGGCGGCGCAGGCCAACAATGCGATCGCCCGGCACCGGGTGGCAGCATTCGGAGAGGGTGAAGGCGATGCCGGGCGTGAGGCCGAGGATGGAGACGGCCTGCGCCTGACGCGGTGTTTTGCGCGACGTGCCGGGGGCTTCCTCGACACTGCCGGGCACCAGCGCGTTCAGCACTTCATCGTCGCTAATGCGGTTGGTGGCGATGTAGATCATCAACGCCGCCTTATCCTCCAGCTTCAGGCGCTTGATCGCAGCCTTCTCGGCCTTGTCGCCAATCTCGACCGGGAGCCGCGCGACGATTTCCTCATACAGCTTCTCACCCAGTGCAATCGTCTCGGCGCGTTGTTTGTGGCGGATGAAGCGGCGGATGGCGGCGCGCGCCTTGCCGGTCACCGCGAAGCTCAGCCAGCCGGGTTGCGGCTCCTGCGCGCCGGATTTGAGAATTTCCACCTGATCGCCATTTTCAAGGCTCGTGCGCAGCGGCATCACCCGGCCATTGATTTTCGCGCCCACCGTCTGGTTACCGAGCGTGGTGTGAACGGCATAAGCGAAATCGACTGGCGTGGAGCCTTTGGGCAGCTGTTGCAGTTCGCCCTTGGGCGTGAAGGCGAAGATGCGATCCTGATACATCGCCATGCGGGTATGTTCGAGCAGCTCGTCCGGGTCCTGGCTCTGCTCAAGGATTTCCACCAGATCGCGCAGCCAGCCCGCTTGCCCGTCGGGCTGCGCGCCATCCTGCTTGTAGGCCCAATGGGCGGCGAGGCCGAACTCGCTATCCTGATGCATCCGCTCGGAGCGCAGCTGGATTTCGATCCGCGCATTCTCCTCATGGATCACCGTGGTGTGGAGCGATTGATAGCCGTTGCGCTTGGGGGTGGAGATATAATCCTTGAAGCGACCCGGCACCATTTTGAAGCGCTGATGGATGAGGCCGAGCGCGCGGTAGCAATCATCCGTATTATCGGTGAGCACGCGGAAGGCGATGATGTCGCTCAACTGCTCGAAGCTGATGTGCCGCTCCTGCATCTTGCGGAAGATCGAATAGGGATGCTTCTCGCGGCCCGAGACCGTCACGCGCATGCCCGCATTCGTGAGGATCGACTGGAGCTGCTTGGCGATGCGATCAACCTTGTCGTCGCCATTCTCCTTCAGCTGGTTGAGGCGGCGCGTGATGCTGTCATAGGCTTCCGGCTCAAGCTGCTGAAAAGCGAGCGCCTGCATCTCGTGCATGAACTCATACATGCCGATGCGTTCGGCGAGCGGGGCATAGATATCCATCGTCTCGCGCGCGATGCGGCGGCGCTTCTCCGGCTTTGGAATATGGTGCAGCGTGCGCATATTGTGCAGCCGGTCCGCCAGCTTGACGAGCAGCACGCGAATATCATCCGACATGGCGAGCAGGAATTTGCGCAGATTTTCTGCGGCGCGCTGATTTTCGCTCTGCGCCTCGATCTTGGAGAGCTTCGTCACGCCATCCACCAGCCGCGCAACATCCTCACCGAAGAGGCGCTGGATCTCCTCCGTGGTGGTGAGCGTATCTTCGATCGTATCGTGGAGCAGCGCCGTGACGATGGTGCGATCGTCCAGGAATAATTCGGTGAGAATGCCAGCCACTTCAATGGGATGGCTGAAATATGGATCGCCGCTCGCGCGCTTCTGGCTGCCATGTTTGGCGACCGAAAACACATAGGCGCGGTTGATCAACGCTTCATCGGCATCTGGGTCGTAAGCTTTGACCCGCTCTACAAGTTCATATTGGCGCAACATCGTTGCTCGAGATTGTGGGGGCGGGCGGTTTTGCGCAACAGAAAACTCGCGCATTCCGCTGGTTTGCCCGATGTGATGGACGGAATGTCGCCGCGAGGGGCATCCAGCGGGCAAAATAGGCCAATTGGCGGGAGGGGTAGAATAGGCTAGCGTCGCTTTCATGGGTGATCGCAATGGTCTGGACGCATTTGAGGGCTGTGCATTGCCCGCCGCGCTGGAAGCGATGGGAGAGCGCTGGTCGTTCCTCATCCTGCGCGCCTCGTTCAGCGGCATCGTCTATTTCGAGGATTTCCAGTCGACGCTCGGCATTGCGCGCAACATTCTCTCCAATCGGCTTGGCAGACTGGTCGCCAATGGCATCCTCTCGCGCGAGCCGGTGGCGAGCGACAAGCGCCGCGTGGCCTATCGCCTGACCGAGAAGGGCAAGGGCCTTGTGCCGGTGATGATCGCGCTGCGCCAATGGGGCGAGCGCTGGAGCGGCGCCCCCTGCGCGGGGCAGGTTCTGGCCGATGAGCGGGACAAGAAGCCCGTGCGCGACATTGTGATTCAGGCCTGGGACGGGCGCACCTTGTGCCATCGCGAGCTTTGCTGGATCGAGCGGGATAGCGAGCCGGGATCATGCGTTGATGAGGATCAGGCCATGACCGGTGACGATGAAGCATTGCTAAAAAAACAGGCGCAAAATTGAGCATTCCAATGTCATCCGTCCTCCCGATCCGGCCACAGCCCTTTTTCGAGGACAAGAATAAGGCGTTCTGGACATTGCAGGCTGTCGGGTGGACCGGCGCCTTCCTGCTGCGCGCTGTCTCTGCCATCGCCAATGGGCAATCCTTCTCCTTTCTGGTGCCGGTGCTCATCTCGTCGGTGACGGGCTATTCGCTCACCTTGCTGATGGCGGTGGGCTATCGCTTCTTGCTGCGGCAAAAGCCGATCGTGACGTGGACGGTGTCGATCGTCATCGCGATTGTGGCGGGTGGGACATCGGCCTTTATCGATGCCTGGGTGTTCACGACGCTCAATCCGGTGGGGGATGGGGCGAGCCTCAAGCTGTTTCTGGGCGCTTTCTATCTCAACTTCACGCTGCTGGGGGCTTGGTCGGCGCTCTATTACGCCATCAATTTCTACATCACGGTGGAAGAGCAGGCGGACCAATTGCTGCGGCTGGGCGATCAGGCAAGCTCTGCGCAACTGGCGATGCTGCGCTATCAGCTCAACCCGCATTTCCTGTTCAATACGCTCAATAGCATCTCGACGCTGGTGCTGCTCAAGCAGACTGAGCGGGCCAATGCGATGCTCTCGCGCCTCTCCGCCTTCCTGCGCTACACGCTCATCAATGAGCCGACCGCGCAGGTGACGCTGGAGCAGGAGATCGAGACGCTCAAGCTGTATCTGGAAATCGAGAAAATGCGCTTTGAGGATCGGTTGCGACCGATTTTCGATATTCATCCGGCGGTTGCGAGCGCGCGGTTGCCGTCGCTCCTGCTGCAGCCGCTGGTCGAGAATGCCATCAAATATGCCGTCACGCCGCAGGAGGAAGGCGCCGATATCATCGTGACAGCGCAGCCTGTCGGCGAAAACGTTCGTATCGTCGTGTCAGACACCGGACCCGGCTTGCACGGGAATGCCCAGCGTATGACGGAGGGTACGGGTGTGGGTCTCGCCAATATCCGTGATCGATTAGTGCAAGCGTTTGGGGAACGCCAAAGCATGGACATGCGTTCACCGCCCGAGGGGGGCTATAGTGTCATCATCGAGATGCCACTGATTACCGCCGAACCATCAAGGGTAGTTGCATGACCATACGTACCATTCTCGTCGATGATGAAAGCCTCGCCATCCAGGGCCTAAAGCTGCGGCTTGAAGCGCATCCCGACGTGGAAATCGTGGAGACCTGCACGAACGGGCGGGAAGCGATCCGTGCGATCAAGACACAAAAGCCGGACCTTGTGTTTCTGGACATCCAGATGCCGGGCTTTGACGGCTTTTCGGTCGTTCAGGGCGTGATGGAGGTTGAGCCTCCGCTTTTCATTTTCGTGACCGCCTATTCCGACCATGCCCTGCGCGCCTTTGAGGCCAAGGCAATCGATTATCTGATGAAGCCTGTCGACGAGCAGCGCCTTGCCGATGCGCTCGACCGCACGCGTCAGCGCCTGCACGAGAAGAAGCAGGTTGATGAGGTGGAGCGCTTGCGCGAAGTGCTGGCCGAGGTTGCGCCGGACGCGATGTCCGAAATGCCATCGTCGGACAATGAAGCGCCTGCTTCCAGCCGCTATGAGAAGCTGATCAACATCAAGGATCGCGGCCAGATTTTCCGCATCGATGTGGATACCATCGAGCGGATCGACGCGGCTGGCGATTATATGTGCATCTACACGGCGGATAATTCGCTCATCCTGCGCGAGACGATGAAGGATCTGGAAAAGCGGCTCGACCCGCGCAACTTCCAGCGCATCCATCGCTCGACCATCGTGAACCTCAGCCAGGTGCGTCAGGTGAAGCCGCACACCAATGGCGAGTGCTTCCTGGTGCTGGAATCCGGCAGTCAGGTGAAGGTGAGCCGCTCCTACCGTGATGTAGTGGCGCGGTTTGTGCATTAAGTCATAATTTTGGGGATATCATAGGGCCGCCGTGCTGGCAAAGCGCGGCGGCCCTCTCTTCCACGCCAAACAAAAAAGAGGCCGGCTCCAAGGGAGAGCCGGCCTTTTCAGGTTCGCTGGATTATGGGAGCCGCTTATTTAGCAGCGGCTATCTGCCTTATCGATTGCGCGACCGGCGAGGGCGCCGACTGCACCACCGACAAGAACACCGGCAGTCTTGTCTCCGCGACGACCCACAACTTCATGGCCGAGCAGACCGCCTGCGATGGCGCCGATTACCGTGCCACCGGTGCCATTATCCCGACAACGGTTGTTATAGGCATAGTTGCGGTTGTTATAGCGGCGCTGCTCGTAGCGGCGCTCGCGGCGGTCCTCGCGATAATCGCGATCCCGATAGTCGCGGGAATAATCGCCACGATCATTGCGATAATGGTCACGCGCTGCGGCTGGCGCTGCGACGCTGAACGAGGTCACGACCATTGTCGCGACGGCCGTGAGGCTGAGAAATTTGCGTGCAATCATGGTCTTTACTCCTTGAATATGTCTAGCGAGTCGGTGGTGGCTGGAAGCCTCTTCCTGTTCGCTATGAGCATTGTTTAGGCGACTGTGATTGATCCCAAGCTGAACGCCTATTTTATCAACCGTTCATCTAGCCTGTGCCCCCAAGCCGCCCGAGAAGAGTGGTGCGGGCCGCTCGCTGCCGCTAAAGAGCGCGGCGAATGCAACGCATCTGTGTCATCCTCCTTTTGTTCATCGCGTTGATGAATGGCCGTCATGGCAGCATGGCGCCGCCCGCGTCGCTCAAGCCCTTCCTGCTGGAAAGCCGAGCGCTGCCGCTGGACGCCCCTGACAGCAAGCCTGGCTTGCGCCTGAGCGGGGCCTGGCAGCTTGAGGGAGGGCATGGCGCTTTTGGCGGCATTTCCTCACTGGTGGCCAAGGATGACCGCGCCTTCATCGCGCTGAATGACAAGGGGGAGCTGTTCAGCCTGCGCATCGGCACTGGCGAGACGCGGGCTTACATCATGCCGCTGCCCCGCGTCGCATCCGAGCAGGCGCGCGCGCGCTGGCAATGGGATTCGGAGAGCATGCAGCGTGACCCCAAGACGGGGCAATTCTGGGTGGGGTTCGAATCGCTCCAGCGCATCTGTCGCTATTCGCCTGACTTCGTGCGGATGGAAGGCTGCGTGACGCCGCCTGAAATGCGCGATTGGCCCGTGACGGGTGGCATCGAATCGATGGTGCGCTTTGGCGATGGGCGGTTCCTCGCGATCTCCGAGTTGAAAGCGAGCGCGGCTGGGGGGCTGGAGGCGCTGCTGTGGCAGGGCGACCCCATCAATGCGGGGACAGCCGCGCCGGTGCGGCTGAGCTACCGTCCGCCTGCAGGCTACAGGCCTACGGATGCGGTGTGGCTGGGTGGGGGCAAGATGCTGGTGCTCAACCGGCGCCTGACCATTGCGGAGGGCTTTACGGCCAAGCTGGTGTTGGTGCGGTTGCCTGCGCTGCGGGCGGGGGCGGTCCTGTCAGGCGAGGTCGTGGCGACGATGGCGCCGCCGGGGCTGGCCGACAATTTCGAGGCACTGGCTCTGGGGCGGGATGAGGGGCGCCCTGTGCTGTGGATGGCCTCGGATGATAATCTGTTGCCGATCCAGCGCAGCCTGTTGCTGCGCTTCGATCTGCCAGCATCATGGCTGAGCGATGCGCCTGCGCCCTGAACGCTGAGGTCTGGGCGCGCCCACCCATCTGCGCCGGGCACAGAAAAAGGCGGCTCGCGGGAGCCGCCCTTTCAAAACTTAATCAGCACGCCGCCCGAAGGCCGCGCATTGCCGATCAGGCTGCGACTGCTGCTGCCGTCGTCTTCTTGGAGATCTCGCGCTTGATGCGTTGCACGCGCAGCGAGAGCTTGGTGTCTGCCGTCTTGAGCAGCCAGTTATCCAGACCGCCAACATGCTCCACCGAGCGCAGGCCGTGCGTGGAAACGCGCAGCTTCACGCCACGCTCCAGCGTGTCGGAAATCAGCGTGACATTCTGCAGGTTAGGCAGAAAAACGCGCTTGGTCTTGTTATTCGCGTGGGACACATTGTGACCCACTTGACGGCCCCGGCCGGTCAGTTCGCAGATGCGCGACATGTTAATCGATCCTGATACTTGGTCGTTCGGAAAGCGGCGCCGATACAGGGTCCATCCTGCATCGTCAAGGCGATTCCCCTTTTCAGGAGGTCTCAATGACGATGAAAATAGCCTGCCTGCTCGACAGAAGCGCCCCGATACACCATCAGCTTTCCACATGACAGCGCAACCTTTCCCTCCGGCTTTTCCCCCGCCCTTTCCTTTGCCGGAACCCATGCGGATGGCGCTTGCGTGCGCGCAGGCGGCGGGTTCGGCGGGGGAGGTGCCCATCGGCGCTGTGGTCATGCAGGGCGGGAAAGTGATCGCCACCGGAGAGAATCGCAACCGGCGCGATAATGACTCCACGGCTCATGCCGAGATGGTGGCGATTCGCGCGGCCTGCGCCACATTGGGCCAGGAGCGACTTACCGGGTGCGACCTGTGGGTGACGCTGGAGCCTTGCCCGATGTGCGCGGGGGCGATTGCTCATGCCCGAATCGCGCGGCTCTATTATGGGGCAGCGGACCCCAAGGGCGGCGGCGTGGATCATGGCGCGCGGGTGTTCGCCCATCCGCAATGCCATCACCGGCCGGAGCTGTTCTCCGGCATCGGTGAGGAGACCTCAGCGCGGCTGCTGCGCGACTTTTTTGCTGACCGGCGCTGAGCCCGGTGTGATTCGGTAGAGCATATAAGGCAGCTCGCCCTCGAACTTGAGCTCGACCGGGGTAAGGAACGGGAAGGTCTCGCCACGCGAAAGGCGCGCGTAGAAGCCCTTGGGGCTACGGCGCTGGTAGATCGTGCCTTCCGGGAAGTTGGGGCAATAGAGCAGATAGCTGGCCCCATGCGCGCGGGCGATCTCCAGGAAGCGCTCAGG
>CAMLFF010000129.1 GCA_946479185.1 uncultured Sphingobium sp. | reverse complement strand
AAATGTTGGCGGACACCTCGAGGATGGGGTGATGACCTCGACCGTCCCGGAAGCTGCGCCGGTTCGGTCCGCTGGCAAGACGGGGCTGCAAGAACGAGGGAAAGGCTGAGAGCTAACCAGGCGCGCAACGCGCTTACTCTTTCACGCCATGATGATCTTCGTCAGCAGCGCCGCATTGCGGTCAAAATGGTGACCGCCGGGCACTGTCACGATGCGCGCAACACCGGAGGGAATTTCGCCGCAAGCGCTTTCGCTTTCCTGCGCGCCGCGCACGCAGCGGATGTTCATGCCTTTGAGGCCCATGATCGCGGGAATGGTCGGCAAGGCCTCGGACGAGTTGAGGTTCAGCCATGAAGCAAGATGGAACTGAAAGTCCGCCGTGGCGCTCAGGCCAAGCAAGGACACGCTCTGCACATGCGCGCGGGTCTCCCGATCAAGCGAGCCGACGATGGCGGGCAGCGTATCAGCGCCGAAGCTATAGCCGATGAGCATGACCTTTGGCCGATGCCAGCGCGCGCCATAGCTTGCCATGATCTGGCTCAGATCCCGCGCGGCGCCAGCAGGCGTACGTGCGCTCCAAAAGTAAGAGAGGCTATCCACTCCAACGACCGGAATACCGCGCGCGGCCAGTTCTCCCGCCACGTCCCGATCCAGCCCCACCCAGCCGCCATCGCCCGAATAGATGACCGCCATCACATCATCGGGGCCTTTTGCGCCGCTCGCAGCGGGGATGATGTTCAAGGGCAGGTCTCCTGCCAACGGGCCGCTCGCGGGATTGAGCATCGGTGCAATAGCGGCTGCCATTTGCGGCATCCACAAGCGGCGGTCGGCAAAGGCGTGGTCCACAGTTGGCAGCGCGATCATACGAGCGCCGGGCACGGCGGTGACAAATTGTTTGGCAGCGCCATAGTCGACCACCTTGTCCCTGCCGCCCTGCAACACGACCCAAGGCACCGTGATTTTCGGATTGGGCCCAAACAGCCAGCCACGAGCGGGTTCCATGGTTGGGCGCGCGCTGAAGCCGGGCGCGTGGCACCAGGGCTTGTGGCCAGGCAGATCATTGCTGAAGCCGAGCGAGAAGACACCGCGATAGCCACCATTTGGCCATTGCGACAAAGCGGCATAAGCGAGCGTCGCGCCCGCCGAATAGCCGACCATAAGGGGCTTCATATAGGCCTTCACGCCAGCGCGATGCTGCACATCACGGGCCAGAGCGACCAGTGCGTAATTGGGATTGATGCACTTGGCTCCGCCCCGTTCAAGCGACGCCATCAGGACCGGCGTTGAGACACCCGCGACAAGGACGCCGCGCTGCGCGAGATCCCGCGCGATATTGGCGGTGCCGACATTCCAGCCGCCATCGCCGGAGAGAAACAGCGCCGTTGCACGCGGCTCGCCAACGGGCCGATAGACTAAGATACGCCCGAACATGCGCGAGGGATAGCTGAACGCAGATGATGGTGCGGCAGGGGCAGCGCGGCTCGGCAAGCTCACGCCTGACCCGAGCAGCAATGCGCCGGTGAGGATGGCAGTTGTGGCCGCAGAAAGCTTGCGCATGATCTTGAACCCCGGTTCGTGACTGACTGGGCTATGCGCCTTTGCAACTGTCAGCGCCTTTGCGGGCACATGACAATCATGTCATCTTCGGGACGAGCCGCCACTGCCGATCAGCGCCTGCAAATCGATCAACGTGCGCGCGAAGGAGATGCCCTGCGGTCCAGCAACGAAGCGCGCTTCCCACTCGGGCGAGAATTTCTCTTTATAGGCACGCAGCCCCTCAAAGCCGTAAAGTGCATTGCCATGCTGGTACAGCAAGGCACCAAGCTTGGACCAGAGCGGCGAGAGGCGGCGCGCCTCCAGGCCTGAGAGGGGCGCCATGCCTAGGTTGAACCAGCGATAGCCTTCTGCCTGCCCCCAGATCATGAGATGGATGAACAGAAAGTCCATCGTGCCATAGGGCATTTCCTCAGCATGGCGCATGAGGTCCACCGAGAGCTCCAGCTTGTTCTGCGTCTTCCAGATGTTCGCAAAAGCGATGATGCGGCCCTCCACCCGCACCACGGCCATGTCGAAATGCTCCAGGTAGGCCGGATCGAAACGCCCGACGCTGAAGCCTTTTTCTTTATGGCCTTTGGCGTGGAGCCAATCGTCCGAAATAGCGGCTAGCGCGTCCATGTGCGCGGGGAGAGCATGGGCCGGGATGATCTCGAATGTAGCGCCCTCGCGCGTGGCCCGTCGTTCGGCGTAGCGCAGCGGCTTGGCGTCCGACCCATCCAGCGAGAAACGGGCGAGGTCGACATGCGCTTCCTCGCCATATTTGGTGATCTGGAGGCCAAGCTCGATGGCGATCGGTAAAGCGTCCGGGCTGATCTGGTAGAGCAGTAATCGGCCTTGCGCTGCATCCGTACGCTCGCGCAACTGCCAGAGCAGATCGGCCCATTCGGCTCGCGCGCCGACGGGATCGCCCATCACGACCCAGCTATGGCCCTTGATCTGATACATGAGGAAGGCCTCGCCGCTCTGCGAGACGAGGAAGCGCTTGTCGCCAGCAAAAGCCAGATTGGTGTCGGTCCGCTCGGTGAGGGCGATGGCAGCCTCGGGCGGCGACGTGCCGACATCCGCTTCATGCCGGGGCGCCGCCGCGGGGCGCAGCAACCGCATCAGCGCAACACTTGCGAGCAGCACGGCAACGGCAAAGCTGGCGCGCAGGAATCTGGAGGAATCCCCCCGCTCAGCGAAGCGCCACCATAGGTCATTCTGGTAATCGACATGCTTATAGGCAAACATGCCGATCCAGATCGACAGACCAACCACCACCGCGACTGTCGCCAGCCAGCCCGGCGAAAAAGCCTCCGCCATGAATTGCGTGCGACGGTAGAAGGCGGGCCTTGCCCATTGCAGCGCGGCGGCGATGAGCAGCATCACCACCGCTTCTTCATAATCCAGCCCCTTGAGCAGGGAGAAGAGCGCGCCCGCGATCAGCAGGATGCGCGTGAGCCAGAAGGCGCCATCCAAACGACGATAAAGCCCCGCCGACAGGATGAGCAAGGCTGCGCCGATAAGGCTCCCCGCCATGTGGGAGGCTTCCACGAACGGCAGCGGCAATGCGTCATGCAGCGTTTCCGCACGCCAGGGCACGGCGGGCAGCGAGCCAGAGACCAGCAACACTGCACCACCCAGGAAGACGAGGGCCGAGATCATCAGCGGCGCCATGCCGGATGCGACGACATGCACCCCGCGCAATGTGCGCGCGATCGGCCGGTGCCAGCGGCGCCCTTCTTGCGCGAGGATCAGCATAGCTGCCACCAGCAGCGGTGCGATATAGTAGATGAGGCGATAGGCCAGCAGGGCCGCGACCAGCTCGGGCTTGCCGGTGCCCGGCAGCGCAATCAGCATCACCGCCTCGAACACGCCGACGCCGCCCGGCACATGCGTGATAAGCACGGCGATGATGGCGAGCGTATAGCCAATGAAGAAGGCAGGCCATGCGTCCAGCCCGATGCCCGGCACGAGCACGAACAAAGCTGCGCTCGCTGCGGCAAGATCGAGCGCGCCAATGCCGATCTGCCCGACCATCGTGGTCATGGGCGGTATTGGCAGCGACCAGTGCCGCACCCGTAACAAGCGCCCGCGCCTGCCTGCCCAGATGAGCAGCCCACCAATGCCAAGCAGCAGGACGATGCCTATCCCGCGCAATATAGCGGGTGAGAGCAATATCTCGTCCAGCGCTAGCGCAGACGGGCGCAGCGCGAGCATGACACCCGCCAGAAAAAACACGCCGCTCCAGAAGGTCGCGCTGGCGATGAGCACGACGCGGGCAATGTCTCCGCCGCTCAACCCGGCTGCGCTATAAACGCGATACCGCGCAGAGCCGCCGGTAAGTAGCGAGAGGCCAAGATTATGGCTGAGCGTATAGCTGGTGAAGGAGGCCAAAGCCGCCGTGCGATAAGGCAGAGGCTGGCCAATCGCCCGCAAAGCCAGCACATCATAGAGCGTCAGGGTCAGGTAGCTGATGGCGGTAAAACCGGTCGCGAGCAGCAAATCCGTGTACGACAGGCCATGCCATGCCGCGCGCACATCATGCAGGCGCACCTCGTGCAACAAATGGCTCAGCGCCGCAAATCCGAGCGTGGCAAGAAGCACCACGATGCCGACGGAAAGCGCCGTGCGATGGCGATTGGCAAAGGCCCTGATTGTCATTGCACTAACCACGCCTCAATGCCTCACCCATATCTGACTTTTGCAGAACCACGACCCCACAAGGCAGCCCGATATCTTCAGCCGGTTCGCGTCGATCTGCTCCAGTGTCGAGGAAAAGGTCTTGCCCATGTCTGGCACAAAGACACGGCCCGTCCAACGCGCATGACCGCTGGCGTGATAATCCTGCAAAAGCTCCGTGCCGATCAGCTTGGCAACGCCCGCCTCGGCAGCATCCGCCTGTGCTTGCGGGCTGGCCCAGCTGACCCAGCCACAAAGTCCCGCATGGCAATCCCCGGTCGTAACGATCACGCTGCCGTGCGGATTGATCCAATTGCCGTCGATCGGCGTGGCAGCAAGGGCAGGCTGCAGCGCCAGCATCGCTGCAAGGGCGGCGGCTGCAATGCGACGCTTAGCCATGTGGCACTACGCCTGCCTGCGTCATCAGGCTGATGATCTGCTGCTCGATGGCGCTGGAATTCCAGTTGAGCTGGTGCCCACCCGGCAACCTCAGGATGCGGGCATGGGCCTGATGGAGCAATGGACAGAGGCTATGCTGCTCCTGCGCGCCGTAGATGCAGAGCAGCGGCACCCAATCAAGTTTTTGTGCGGTGGGCAGCGCATCATGCTCGGCAATCATGAAGGTGAAGATCTCAGCGGGCGAGGCGCGGAACTCGACCGTGGCGCCGGGCACGACGAGCGCAACCGCTGCAATCTCCCGCCGCCGTGCCGGGGGCAATGTGGCAAGGCCCACATGAAGCATGTCTGCGCCAAAGGATTGCCCGATAAGGATAATCCTTGCGGTGGGGTTGATGGCCTTTGCGCGAATGAGCGCGTCTTCGATCAAGCGTCTGGCGTCCCCTGCGGTGCGGGTCTTGCAATAAAAAGTGAGACTGTTCACGCCCACCACGGGAATGCCCTCTTGCTCAAGGCGCTGCGCGACATATTTTCCCAGACCCAGCCGAAAGCCGCCGTCGCCGGAGAAAATGATCGCCACCGGCGCGCCCGCTCGGGGCCGATAGCCCGGCGGCGTCGCATTGGTAAATGGATCGCCGCCGAGATAACCCATCCGGCCAAAGCCGAGCAGCACCGCCGCGAGCAGCGCGCCCACGCCGATCAGGAAGGTCTGCAATCGGCGGCGTTTCATCATCCGGCTCCTGGCCCCTATCTGCGCTGTCTCTGCCATCTGGCGCCAAACCGGGCAGTGGCCGGTGCATGAACTTCATGTCATGTGCCGGTTAACAGCCGGCCACGCGGCTGTCTGTAATCCAAAGATATGATCTGGACGCCGCGCCTGCTCTGCTGTTTGATGATCCCGTTGGCGACCCTGCCCGTGGCTCTCTCCCCGCGCCTCACACGACCCCTGCCGATTCCTGCGCCCGCACCTGCCGCCGAGCGGACGGGCTTTACACTTGGCGCAGACGGAAAGCGCAATGTGATCGTGACAAGTTTGCGAACGGGCGGCCCGGCTGATCAAAGCCATATCGCGGTTGGTGATATCGTCCGGAAAATTGACGGGCAGCGCACTACAGGCGTGACGATGTCGCGCATCCTTATCCTGAAGTCGGCGGGTTGCGATATCGCTATCGAACTGGAGCATGAGGGTGCGCGCCATCTGGCAAGATTGCAGCAATGCGCTAAAGACCGGGGATGAGGGGGCGCCACGCATGGGCCGCAAGATATTGCTTGTCGAAGACGATCTCACGACCGTCGATTTCATACTGAAGGGCCTGGCCGAGCATGGCCATGTGGGCGATCATAGCGGCAATGGCCGCGACGGCCTCTTCATGGCGACGGACGGCGGCTATGACGCGATCATTCTCGATCGAATGCTGCCGGGCATGGATGGCATGGCCGTGCTCGGTGCGTTGCGGGCAGCGGGCATAGAGACGCCGGTGATCCTGCTCTCTGCACTGGGCTCTGTTGACGATCGCGTAAGGGGGCTTACCGCAGGCGCGGACGATTATCTCGTGAAGCCTTTCGCCTTTGCAGAACTATTGGCGCGGCTGGAATTGCTGATGCGCAAGCGCGGCAGCGGCACCTCGGTCGAAACATCGCTTTCCTGCGGTCCGCTGCATATGGACCTGCTGCGGCGGGACGTTCAACGTGATGATCGTCGGATCGACCTGCAGCCGCGCGAATTCCGGCTGCTCGAATTCCTCATGCGGCATGCCGGGCAGGTCGTCACGCGCACCATGCTGCTCGAAAGCGTGTGGGATTATCATTTCGATCCTGGCACCAACGTGATCGATGTTCATATCAGCCGCCTGCGCCGCAAGATTGATCAGGATGGCGACACACCGCTCATTCACACCGTGCGTGGGGCCGGCTATCGGTTAGGCGAGTGACGGGCAGACCCGCATTCACCATCCGGGGCCTGCGCTGGTTGCGCTCATCCCATGTGCGTTTCATGGGCCTCATCCTGCTGCTTGAAATCCTGCTCGGCGCCGCGCTGCTTCTTTCCGTGACGCAACTTGTTCGGGCGGAACTGGATCAGGCAGACAGGGACATTGCCACCGAGACCCGCAATATCCTGCTCGCCCTTGACCGCGAGGAAGGGGATGCGGCCATGATGAGCGCCATTACTGAACGGGTACGGGATGAGGATGCGGCTATCGTGTTGCTCGTCGACAAACAGGGGCGCCGTGTCGCTGGCAACCTCTCCGCATGGCCGCCGACGATCATGGGTGAAACGGGTTGGCTGAAAGCAGATCTCTACCGCACTGGCGATGCGCATCCCGCGACGTTCGGGATCGTGTGGGCGCGGCTGCCGGACGGGCGACGGCTTCTGGTGGGCGAGAAGACGGATGATAGCGATCAGATCCGCGAGACGGTTGAATATGCCCTGTTTACCGCCATGCTGATGGCGCTGCCGCTCGCGCTCGTGGGCGCCTGGCTGGTGGTGAACATCATTGATCGGCGCATTGCGCGCATTGCCGCCGCTGCTGCGGGCGTCGGTGCGGGCGATATCGGGCGGCGCGTCCCGATCGACGGCTCGGGCGACAGCTTCGATATGCTGGGCAGTGCAATCAATGCGATGCTGGACAGGATCGGCGAACTGCTGGCCGAGCTGCGCACGGTGACGGACAGTATAGCCCATGATCTGCGCTCCCCACTCACGCGCATGCGGGCGCGGATCGACCGGGCGATCGAGACGGAGGACAAGGGCGCGCTGCGCAGCGCGATCGAGGGGATTAGCCGGGAGGCCGATCAGCTTCTCGCCATGCTGGGCACCGCGCTTGAAATCAGTCGCATGGAAGCCGGCATTGGACGTGATCGCTTTATGCTGACCGATCTTGCCCAGCAACTTGAGGACATCGGTGAGCTTTACGAGCCTCTGGTCGAGGAGCAGGGTCGCAACCTGAGCGTGGCGATCGAGGCGCCAGCATCGGCCTCTGTTCATCGCGAACTGCTCGGTCAGGCGCTTGCCAACATCATCGACAATGCGATCAAATATGGCGCGGGTGAGATGACGCTTTATCTGAAACGCGAGGCGGGCATGATCGTGCTTGGTCTTTCGGATCAGGGGCAAGGCATACCGCTGGAACGAGAGGCCGAAGCCCTGCGCCGATTTGGTCGGCTCGACTCCGCCCGGGGGCTAGCGGGAGCCGGCCTCGGCCTCTCGCTGGTCGCAGCTGTTGCCCGGATGCATGAAGGGGCGCTCCGGTTCGACCGCCGCGACAATCTGTTCGCAGTGGAAATTCTGATTGCGGTCAGGGCGTGAAGGGCAATCGTTTTGTGGTCGATATGATGTCGACCGGAGCTGCACGGCAAGATCAGGGGGGAGGCCGTGCAGGCTCCGGCTGGCAACAGATTACTTCTTCGTCGTCACGGTCTTCTGAGTGCTGGAAACGACGGAGGCAGGGGCAGACTTGGTGGCTTTGGCCTTCTTCAGTTCATGATGGGAAACCTTGGTTGTAACCGTTCTGGCAGAGGCTGCGAATGGGGTCGCAATGGCTACGAGCGAAGCAAGGCCGGCGATGATCATGTTGCGGTTCATAAAGTCTCCTTCAGTTTAGCGGTCCAGCTTGGATCGCCTGCACCTTATGGACAGTGCACACGGTCAGGAGCGTGGCGCGCAGATGAACTTTTGGACAGATTAGCCCGCGTATATAAACGGATGGCGTGATCTTTTCCCGCCAAAACCTTTGAGTGCAAGCGCCTCCTCCAAATCGGATGTATGCGCCCCATACGGCGGCGAACGATCTGAACGAACGGCGACTTACAAGGAATCATCTTGTAACTTTCTTCTCGGATCGCCCAACAAAGTGGA
>CAMLFF010000128.1 GCA_946479185.1 uncultured Sphingobium sp. | reverse complement strand
TTAAAGGCTTAAAGCCATCTTTGCCCACATAACACAGCCTCTTTTTTTCTGCACACCACATAATTAAATCACGCGGCGGCGAGATGACGGCGGCGCACCAGACGGATGGTTTGGCCGAAATGGTCTGCTCCAACAGCTTCCGCTCGGATGATGCGAACAGCAATGCGGTGGGGCTGCTGCATCAGGAAATGCGCACATTGGGCTCGCTCATCATGGCGGAAGCTGACAAGACCAAGGTGCCCGCTGGCTCCGCGCTGGCGGTGGACCGTGACCTCTTCGCGCAGGGCGTGACGCGCGCGATCCTGGCGCATCCGTTGATCGAGGTGGTGCGCGAGCGGATCGACAGCATTCCCACCGATGGCCCTACGATCATCGCGACCGGGCCGCTCACCGCCGCGCCGCTCGCTGAGGCGATTGCGGATGCGACCGGGCGCGATCAGCTCGCCTTCTTTGATGCCATCGCGCCGATTGTGCATGGCGACAGCGTCGATATGGAAATCGCCTGGATGGCGAGCCGGTGGGACAAAGGATCTCCCGATGGCGACGGCAAGGATTATATCAATTGCCCTATGAACAAGGAGCAATATGAGGCCTTCGTCCAGGGGCTGGTCGATGGGCCGAAGACCGAGTTCAAGCAGTGGGAAAAGGACACGCCTTACTTCGAGGGCTGCATGCCCATCGAGGTGATGGCTGAGCGCGGGCGCGAGACGCTGCGCCACGGCCCGATGAAGCCAATGGGCCTCGATAATCCCCGCACCGGGCGCTGGCCCTATGCGGTGGTCCAATTGCGGCAGGATAATGCGCTGGGCACGCTGTGGAACATGGTCGGCTTCCAGACCAAGCTGAAATATGAGGCGCAGGTCGCGCTCTTCCGCACGATCCCGGCGTTGGAGGATGCGCAGTTTGCAAGGCTCGGCGGCCTGCACCGCAACACCTTCATCAAAAGCCCGGACCTGCTGGACGAGACACTACGCCTGCGCACCATGCCGCATGTTCGCTTCGCCGGGCAGATCACCGGCTGCGAAGGCTATGTCGAGAGCGCTGCTGTCGGCATGCTGGCGGGCTTGCTCACGGCTGCGCAGATTATGGAGGGCGATATGCCCCTGCCCCCGGCGGAGACCGCTTTGGGCGCACTGCTCGGCCACATCACCGGCGGCGCGGATGCGGAAAGCTATCAGCCAATGAATGTGAACTTCGGCCTGTTCCCGCCGATCACGGATGAGAGCGTGAAGAAGAAGGCGCGCAAGCAGGCTTATACGGACCGCGCGCGGGAGGCATTTGCCGAGTGGCAGGCACAGTTGCCTGGGCGGAGTGCCGTGGTGGCTTGAGGGCAGGACATTGTTGCCCTGCGAATTAATGCGTCCAATCGAGCGTAAGCCTGCCGAAGTGCCAGCGCAGCTGTGCGGGCGTCGCGCCATCCACGTCATTCACTCGTCGCAGCACCGCCTCTCCTTCCATCCGGATCGGGCGGCCATCCTCATCGGTTGCGATGATCGTGACGGGCGCGGTGTAGTAAATTGACCCTGCGGCGCCCTCCGTGGTGCCTGTGGGGATGGCGACGGTAATGTCTTTCATTCCTGCGAAATTGGCGGCAAATTCTGCCTTGCTCCACTTGCGCTGATCGGCGGGGCTGAGCATCGCCCATGCCTGATTGAACTGCTGCTGCTCGATTGCCCGCGCGAAGGAGAGCAGCACATTGCGCGCACCCTCAACGCCGCGTTCGGCCTGCGGCGTCAGGATGGGCGGCGTCATGTCAGCGGCGTCAACGCTGTTTGCGGCGGTGTTTGCCAGGCCGATGGTGGGCGGTAAGTCGCGCGTGATATCGGCTTGTTGCCGCGCTGTCTCAGCTGCGCCCTCATTATGCCGCGTCGGCGCGCGCTCGCAGGCGAGCAGGAAGAGGCTTGGCAGCAGCGATGCGCAGGTAATTGTCCGGTTCATGCCCTCAAAACTGTGAAGCGCCCACAATTGTTCCTTGCCAGCTTAGCAATGCGCGGGATCGCCGGAACCAATGGCGTCATCTGCTGTTGACCGATTGACCTGCCAGCACCTTCATCAGCGCACGAGGCCAATCCATGTCCGAGCTTACCCTCCCTGAACTTTCCAAGAAAATGGCGAAGCTGGACTTCGCGATGCTGACCACAATTTCGCTTGAGGGCGGCGTGAGCGCACGCCCGATGAGCAATAATGGTGATGTTGACTATGATGGTGACAGCTATTTTTTCGCCTATGCTCAGTCACGCAAAATCCTGGAAATTCGCGCTGACAATGAGGTCGGCCTTTCTTACACCGGCGCCGTTGGGATGCTGGGCGGTCCTCCACTGTTCGTGAGCGTGCAGGGCATCGCATCGCTCATTGAGGATAAGGCCGCCTTCGCTGAGCATTGGACGAAGGATCTCGATCGTTATTTCCCCGAGGGCATCGACACGCCGGGCGTGGTGATGATCAAGGTGGCGGCTGAAACAATCCGCTACTGGGATGGCGGGGATGAGGGCGTGATCCAGGTTTGATCCGCGAGCGCTGCGATCAGTCTTCCTCACATTTGCACGGTGCGGATTGAGGCGTGCGAATGGATCGCTTGGGCGCCGTCGTGGCAAATTCAGCAGGCGTTAGCTTACCATCCTTGCTCACATCGGCTGTTGCGAAACGGCCGGATGTGCGGGCAGCCCACTCCTCGAATGAGAGAAGGTTGTTGCCGTCTTTATCGAGCTTGCGGAAGGCAGCTGTGCGGCTCGCCATCATCTCCGGCCGGGTGATGATGCCGTTGCGATCCTTGTCATAACGATCGAAGCGCTTCTGCTCACGGGTGCGCGGATCGGCTTGCGGCACGGCAGGCGGTGGCGCGCCTTTGGCGTTGGGATCGCCTGCGCCTGGCAGGGACGGCGCTTGCGCACGGGCGCCACCACGGGCGATCAACGGCTGCGCGTCCTGCTCCGCCTCGGCTTGCCACCAGAACAGACCAGCAGCTGTCAGCAACAGAGCCGACACCACCCCCGCCATGAAACGCCCCATAGTCCCCTGCCCCGTTTGAGACCCTAACCCCAAACCGTAGTTACCCGCGCAGAGAGGCAATCAGCAAGCGCCCATAATGGGTGGGTGAAAATCCGCTTCTTGGTGCGTTACCCCGCTTGATATCCGGCAATATGATAGCGTGGGCAAGCCGTAGAGGCCGTGCATTGGCGCCGGAGGGTTTGGCTTTGCCCTCAGCCACAAGCTGTTGCGCGACGGCAAGTGCGCGGCGCGAGAGCGCATCATCCCGCACATGGGCGGCAAGATCCCACAACGCCCAGAGCGACCCCGCCTGATTGATGGCTTGCTGCCGATGGTCGCCCTCATCCCCTGCGAGGAGCGCGAACAGGCCACCGCCGCGTGCGCGACCATAATCGCGCAGATCATCGTCAGACATCGCCTCCTCCGTCACGATGTAGCGCCAACCATCGATCAGCCGCTCTGCCGCTTTGCCTGCGCCGGGCGGCGCGATGTCTCGCCAGCGCTCCACGAGCGGCTCGCCGCTCCCCTTGCTGAGATCCCCCTCAACCAGCACCGCATCCCACCAAGCCAGGCGGATCGCCGCGATCGTCGGATCGCCCCCGCGCCGCGCGATCGCCGCGAGGCGCTGGTCAAGCAGCCAGCACAGAAGCTGCCAGGGACGTGATTGCGTAGGCGCATAGGCCAGCAAAAGTCGCGGCAGAACCGGCAGATCAGCAGGCGAAAGGCCCGGGAGTGGCGCGCTCTTCACTCTCTATCAACCACGCGATTTAGGCATTTGTGCACCACTGCAAGCTAAGGCGAGCATTGGTCTTTGGGTGGCGGAAGCCGCGGGTGGGGCCAAAGAACCGTTAACTATGAGGGCATCCATGAAGCGCAACCGGGCAAGCGCCTCATTCATGACGAGACTAGGCCGCGACCAGCGCGGCAACACGATCGCCATCGTGGCGGCTGCTATTGTGCCGCTGCTGGGCATGATCGGTGGCGGGATCGACATGAGCCGTCTCTACCTTGCGAAGACGCGACTGCAACAGGCTTGTGACGCTGGTGCGCTTGCGGGACGTAAGGCGATGGGCAGTGGCGCTTGGTCGGAGAATGGCCCGACGAGCCCCAAGGGCCGCGCTGAAGAGCTTTTCCGAGCGAACTTCGGGACAGGCGCTTACGGTACGACCCTGGTCAGCCGCGAATTTGACGGCGATGCTGGAACTGTGACGGGCGAAGCAACCGTCGAGGTTCCTATGTCGGTCATGCAAATCTTTGGCATGACGAAGCGCACTCTTTCAGTGGAGTGCACGGCAAAAATGGAAATTCCCAATACGGATGTGATGTTCGTCCTCGACGTCACGGGATCCATGAACTGCGCGCCCGGCCCCACATGCCCCGACGGCAATAATGGCAATGTCCCTGCTACTGGTGCGAAGCTGTATGGGCTCAAAAGCGCGGTAAAGTGCTTCTACGAGGCGCTGCTCAAGGTGAACACTTCCGAGGACTGCAGTAGCGAAGATTCCCCTGATCCAACCGCGACTGCCTATACTGGCACGGCGCACATCCGACTGGGATTCGTTCCCTATGCGGTAAATGTGAACGTAGGCAAGCTGCTGCCGCATAGCTTCATTGCAGATAATTGGACGTACCGGTCCCGCACAGCTCGAGCTGCCACTCTTGTTCGCGCCTGGGCCTTGGGCCCTGAAGCCCCAGTTTATGATTGGGGCAACTGGCCTGCCCTTCCCACCAATCGAAATAACCAAAGCACCTACTCGAACTGGACGGACCTGAGTACGTCGAGCGGGTCGACCATCAATATAAACGGCACGAGCCGAACCAAGCGACCAACCGGCAAAGATTCTACCAGTTGCCCTGCGCTAAACACCATTGGTACGTTGCCTAACAAGATGCTGGACTATGTGGATACCGCAGGGCTCCAGGACGCCACCGCAACGACGACCAATAACCCGCCAACTTATCCGGCGGATAAGCAGACACTGAACTATAGCCAGAAGGACAATCACAACGTCGTTGGCTATAAATATGTATGGGCCTCAGGCAGTTGCAGGTTGCAGTCTGGTACGCGCAGCTACACAGTGACCCGCACTGGCAAACAGACAACCAAGGCGATTACTTGGAATGATTATAATAGCATTCCGGGTTGGAATAATGGCCCGAGATCCTTTAACGTTTCTGGCCTGAAGAAAGCAGGCACGTCAGACGAATGGCTTAGCTCTATCATATTGCCACTCGACGAAGTCAGCAACACAGTCCAACTCTCCGGCTCAAGCTCTTACACAACCGTTAAGACTGTCGCGGACCGCACCGTGACTTGGGATGGCTGCGTTGAAGAACGGCAGACATATAAAAACACGGACGGCGACCCTAGCAATGATTGGGATCCAATTCCAGATACCGCGCTCGACATGGATATCGACCTCGTGCCGGATGATACGCAAGCAAGCAAATGGGGGCCCCTACTTTCGGGCGCACTGCAACCCAGTCATGACTATCATTGCCCCAGGCCGTCGCGCAAACTTGCTGAATATTATACAGCTGGTGAAGCCAGTGACTTCGTTTCATATATTAGTGGGCTAACCTTCACAGGGTCTGGCACCTACCACGACATCGGTATGATCTGGGGCGCGCGCCTTCTTTCACCGATAGGTATTTTCGCTGACGAGAATGACTACACCTCCGACGGCGGCAACATCCAGCGCCACCTGATCTTCATGACCGACGGTAAGGCCGCGACTTTTCGCCAGAATTACGGCGCTTACGGCCTGACCTGCATCGACCTGCGCCAGCTCGGCAGTTGCCCGTCCACCGACAATGCTGTTAATGCGCGGGTTGACGCCTTGGTCAATGCCCGGTTGGTCGCGCTATGCAAGCGCATCAGGGATGACATGAACGTCAAACTTTGGGTGATCTCTTATGGCGGTGGCGTCGACGACGCCGATGAAACCCGCCTCAGAAATTGCGCGACGCCAGGACATTTCTACTCTGCTGATAATGGTGCGGCTTTGATCGAGAAGTTCAAGCAGATCGCATCCGAGATCGCTGACCTGCGGCTTGCAAGTTAAGCCATGCGCGCCCTCATTCACCTCGCCGGTATGAACCGCGTCCCCATCCGCTCGATCCTTCAGGCTCAGGGAGGCGTGACGATTGTCGAGTTCGCGCTCATCGCGCCAACGCTTCTAATCATGCTGCTCGGCGCATTTGACGTGGCACATACGCTCTACATGCAGTCCGTGCTGCAGGGCGCCGTCCAAAAAGCAGCGCGCGACAGTTCGTTGGAGGCGTCCGCAGGCAATGTATCGACGCCGCGAGACACAATCGATGACCGTGTTCGCCAACAGGTCGGTCGGCTGCACAGGCATGCTAATATCGAGATCACACGCCGTTTCTACCGCAGCTTCTCCGATGCCGCAGCGGCGCAGGCCGAGCCCCTGTTAAGCGATGCCAACGGAAATTCAATTTGCAATACGGGCGATCGCTACGAGGACAAAAATAACAACGGCGTATGGGACCCCGACGGCGGCAATTCGATCAACCTGGCTGGTGCGCGAGACAATGTCGTCTACCGCGTGAATGTCAGTTATCCCCGTATGTTCCCGCTTGATAAACTTCTCGGAGGCAACGGAACAACCAGCCTTTCCGCCGCCACTGTGCTTTCCAACCAACCCTATGGCAATCAGGGAAAAGACGGTATTCCCAAAGAGAGGACCTGCACATGATTCAGGTTCTAAAATCGATGCCAAAACGCCTGCGTTTCGACCGAAGCGGGCTCGCCGCCGTCGAATTCGCCATAAGTGCTCCATTCGTGCTTGGTATCTTTATGGCTGGCGCAGAGCTGACTAATTTTGCAATTACTAAACTGCGTGTGAGCCAGATTGCGTTGCACATCGCAGACAACGGATCGAGAATTGGCTCCTATAGCCTCAACGCTCTTCCAAAGATCACCGAGGCCCAGATTAACGATTTGCTGATGGGCGCAGATCTGCAGGCAGGCGCATTAAAGCTGCACGAGCGAGGCAAGGTTATCATCTCCAGTGTCGAGCCAATGGAAGATTCTGACACCAACACCACTTACCAAATCAAATGGCAGCGTTGCTACGGTTTGAGGACTGCAGCATCTAGCTACGGCGTTCAGGGCGACGTCGACTTGGCTGGAGTGGGTCCAACAGGACAGCAAGTTACAGCACCCCAAAGTGGTGGCGTCATCTTCGTGGAAATCTCGTACAACTACCAGCCGTTGGTTTCAGCGCGCCTGGTGCCTGCCACGGTGATTCACGACATTGCAGCAATGACTGTCCGTGATGCCCGCGATTTCACAACCATTTATAACACCGAAGGAGTCACCCCCTCCAGCTGCTCATGAGCCGAAGGGGGGCGCGTTCATCATTACCGCACCGCCTTAGCTGCGGTAGCAGACCTTCTTGGCTGCCGTGACCACCCGCGCTGCATCGATCAGCGCGGCTTTCTCCAGATTGGCGGCGTAAGGCAGCGGCACATCTTCGTTGGTGACGCGCAGCACGGGCGCATCGAGATCATCGAAGCCCTGCTCCATGCAGACGGCGGCAATTTCGCTCGCGATGGAGCAGACGGGCCAGCCCTCTTCCACCACCACGAGGCGGTTGGTCTTGGAGAGGCTCTTGAGAACCGTCGCGGTATCGAGCGGGCGCAGGGTGCGCAGATCGATCACTTCGGCTTCGATACCCTCGGCTGCCAACGTCTCAGCAGCGTCGAGCGCAACGCCGACGCCGATGGAGTAGCTCACCAGCGTCACATCCTTGCCCTCACGCACGATGCGCGCCTTGCCGATGGGTAGCACATGATCGTCCAGCTGCGGCACATCGAAGCTGCGGCCATAGACCAGCTCATTTTCGAGGAACACGACCGGATCTTCGCTGCGGATGGCTGCCTTCAAGAGGCCCTTGGCGTCGGCTGCGTCATATGGCGCGATGACGACAAGGCCGGGAACGGCGGCGTACCATGGGCCATAATTCTGGCTATGCTGTGCGCCAACGCGGCTCGCGGCGCCATTGGGGCCACGGAACACGATGGGGCAACGCATCTGGCCACCGGACATATAATTGGTCTTGGCGGCAGAGTTGATGATCTGATCGATCGCCTGCATCGCGAAGTTGAAGGTCATGAACTCGACGATGGGCTTGAGGCCGCCCATCGCTGCGCCAGCGCCGATGCCGGCAAAGCCATGCTCGGTGATCGGCGTATCGATGACGCGCTTGGCACCGAATTCATCCAGCAGTCCCTGCGTGACCTTGTAGGCGCCCTGATATTCGGCGACTTCCTCACCCATGAGGAACACGCGAGGATCGCGGCGCATCTCCTCGGCCATTGCATCGCGCAAGGCTTCACGAACGGTGGTCTTGACCATGGTGGTGCCCTCTGGGATCGCAGGGTCCGCCACCGTCGCGCTCTTAGCGCTGGCGAGATTGGCGGTGCCGCTCTCGGCATTTTTGGGTGCGGCATCGTCGGATGCAGCTGGAGCCGCTTCCGGTG
>CAMLFF010000127.1 GCA_946479185.1 uncultured Sphingobium sp. | reverse complement strand
AGTTGCGACCCAACCCGTGTCGGTAGAGCCGAAAATCGTGATTTGCATGTGGGAACGATGCCCGAGGCTCGTTCCCACATTGGCTGAATGTTCATATGCTCGAGGGTCAAGCCTCGTTTACAAGAGCTAGAGCGAGGGGCAGCTTTCTCGGCAAACATCGTTCGGAAGGCGGCCTGTGGGCAGTAAAAATCTCTTCTATCTCGCGCCGTCATTGGCGACTTCAAGGTAGTGCTGCACCCAAGATGAAAGCTAGTTTTACAATTGCTTACATTACATCTCCGTCGATTGGCGACGCTCCGGATTTTGGTAACTTTTGGATAATAAAGTTGGCCGCTGCTCTGTTGAGCACGATTGGAGCTGGGTGGGCAGGAGCTAGTCCGCAACGCTCCGCTCCGGAGCGTTGCGCTTCTGCGCGGCCAAATCTGCTTCTTATTGTTCTGGATGACGTAGGATTTTCCGACTTCGGAGCCTTTGGATCGGAGATCCGGACACCGAATATAGACGCGATCGCTGCGAGTGGGCTGCGTTTCAACCGCTTTGATACAAAGGCGATTTGCTCCACGACGCGCGCTGCGTTGCTCACTGGACGAAACAATCAGGCTGTCGGAATGGCCGATGCCCGACAGGTGAAGCATCGCCGCGCCTTCCAGCGCGCCAGCCAGGTCTAGCTTGGCGGCATCGGCCAGCGCAAAAGCAGACCCCGCGCGGTCATAGGTGATGGAAGAAGGACGCTGTCCTGCGCCCGATTCCATGAAATACAGCCCGAGACGACCCGCCCCGCGCGCCACGAAGCGCGTATCGACGCCTGCCGCGCCCAGCTCAGAGCGACACTTTCCGCCCAACGGCGTGTCGGGCAACAAGGTGACCATTCGTGCTTCGTGGCCCAATGAGGCCAGTGCGGCAGCGACATTCGCCTCTGCCCCGCCGACCACCATATCCAGACTTTGCGCTTGCACCATCATCCGTGAACCGGGTGGTGTGAGGCGCAGCAGCATCTCGCCGAAGCAGACGATCGCTCCGGTCAACGGGCTAGCCACCCGCCGTCAACCGCCAGCACATGCCCCTGCACATAGTCGGCTGCGCTGCTCGACAGGAACACCGCCGCGCCGCCAATGTCCGATGGCGCGCCCCAGCGGCCTTCGGGAATGCGCTCCATGATCTGCCGGTTGCGGGTTTCGTCTGCCTGCAGAGCGGCCGTGTTGTTGGTCGCGATGTATCCCGGCGCGATGGCGTTCACATTCACGCCGTCGACAGCCCATTCGCAGGCCAGCAGCTTGGTCAGCCCGGCCACGCCGCTCTTGCTTGCGGTATAGCTTGGCACGCGGATGCCGCCCTGAAAGCTCAGCATGGAGGCAATGTTGACGATCTTCCCGCGTCGCCCGGTGGCCCGGTGATTGGCGATCATGTGGCGTCCCGCCACCTGACACAGGAAGAACACCGACTTGAGATTGGTGTCCATGACCGCGTCCCAATCTTCCTCGGTGAAATCGACCGAATCAGCACGGCGGATGATCCCGGCATTGTTGATCAGGATATCCAGTCCGCCTAGCGATGCCAGCACCTGGTCGACGACGCCCTGCACCGGCGCAATGCTGGAAAGGTCCGCACCGACGAGCTCGCACTTGCGGCCCAGTGCGCGGACTTTGTCGGCAGTTTCCTCCGCCGGCGTGCGGCCCACGGCGGCAATGTCGGCGCCGGCTTGCGCCAAGGCGACAGCAATGCCCTGACCGATACCGGTGTTCGCGCCGGTGATGACCGCAACACGGCCGCCAAGATCAAAAACGCTCATCCCAAATCCTCTCGCCGGTTCGCTGTCGCTTATGCTCGCGGCCGCTTATGCTCAATCCGTCAGGCAGTCAGGCCACGCAGATAGTCGGCAATCGCTTGATCCTTGCAGTTCGCGTAAAACAGTTCGGCGAACTTCTCGCCAGCCACTGCCGCCTTGAGCAACTCCTGATCCACCGTCTTGAGCACAGTGAGCATGTCGCGACACGAGGCCTCCTTGAGGTCTTTCAGAATGCCGCGATTGGCCTTCATGAACGCTGCGCGCTCCTTCGGGTAGCCAAGGCCGCGTTCGCCATCGAACAGCTTGGCGTAAACGTCCTGCAGATTCAGTTCGGCTGCCCAACCGAAGCCCTTGGCATAGGGCATCGCAATCGCATTTCCGTCGTTGATCTGCGCAAACAGAAAAGCGTCGGTCGGATCGATGACCAGCCCGCAGAACACGCCGGGCATGGCGTTGGCCGCCAGCATCGAACCCATGCCGGTGCCACAGCCCGTCACCACAAAGTCGGCCGCGCCTGAATTGAGCAGGATGCCGGTCAGCAGCCCGTTCATCACATATGTCAGCGAGGCTTTATCCTCGGGTGCGTACATGCCGTAGTGATGCACTTCATGGCCAAGCGGAACAGCCACTGCGGTCAGCGATTCGTGGACGATGCTGGCCTTGGCTGCTTGGCTGTTCTCGATGATCAGGGCGATTTTCATGGGGATATCCTCTCGCTCCGGCGTTTTTGGCCGGTGGGCTACAGTCTGAAAGATGACGCCCTAGGTAACCGGTGTCGCGATCGACGCCAATCCGCGGCTGTCTGATGCCTATATCAACGCCGCCGCGGTGGAAGTGGCGCGCGACCGCTATGACGACGCGCTGCGCTGGGTGGATTCGCTGCTGATCTACGCGCCGCTGCACGTTGGTGCGCTGGGCGTGCGGGCAACGATCCTGCGCCGTGTCGGTCGGCTGGACGAGGCGCTGGCCGATGCCCGCCGCGCCGTGGCGACCGCGCCTGACAATGGCGAGGCGCAGAACATCCTCGGCGAAGTGCTGCAGGCGCAGGACAAGACAGACGAGGCGCTGGTCGCGTTCGATCGCGCCGCCCAGTCCATTGGCTTCGCGCAGGAAAAGGCGCTGATCAACCGCGGCGTGCTGCTGATGGAGCAGGGCGACGAGGCGGGGGCCGAGGCCGCGTTCAACGACGTGCTGGCGCGCTACCCGCGTTCGGCATCGGCGTGGTTCAACCTGGCCGACATCCACCGCTTCACGCCTGGCGAGCCCGCCATCGCCGCGATGGAGGCACTGGTCGGCCCCGGCGGCGTGCAAACCAGCAGCGACCGCACCGCGCTGCACTTCGCGATCGGCAAGGCCTGGATGGACGCAGGCGACGCCGAACGCGGCTTCACCCATCTGGAGGCGGGCAACCGGCAGAAGCGCGCCACCTTCGCCTATGACGCCGCGGCCATCGATGCCTGGTTCTCCAACATCATCGCCGCCTTCCCGGCGGAGATGTTCCAGCGGCCCCGGGCCGCAACCGAGGGCAGCGAGCTGGCGACGTTCATCGTCGGCATGCCGCGATCGGGCACCACGCTGATCGAACAGATATTGGCATCGCATCCGGCGGTGTTCGGCGCGGGCGAGCTGCCGATGGTGCAGACGATGGTCAACCAGGCCGGTGGCTATCCCGCCATTGCCGGGCATTTGACGGCGGAGAACGAGGTCAAGCTCGGCCAGCATTATCTGGACGCGGTGCGCCCGCTGGCCGGCACGCACCGCCGGCTGGTGGACAAGATGCCGTCGAACTTCCTGTTCGCCGGGTTGCTGCACCGCATCCTGCCCGATGCGCGGATCATCCATGTCCGCCGCGACGCCGCAGATACCTGTCTGTCCTGTTACACCAAGCTGTTCACCCGCGAGCAGCTGTTCAGCTATGATCAGGCCGAACTGGCCGGCTTCTACAACAATTATGCCCGGCTGATGGACCATTGGCGCGCGGTGTTGCCGGCGGATCGTTTCCTGGAAGTGGCCTATGAGGATGTGATCGCCGATCTGGAGCCGCAGGCGCGGCGGCTGGTCGACTTTGCCGGGCTCGACTGGAATCCTGCCTGCCTCGACTTCCACCAGACGGCGCGCACGATCCGCACCGCCAGCGTGAACCAGGTCCGTCGCCCGCTTTACAGCAGCAGCATCGGCCGCTGGCGGGCCTATGCGCCGTATCTCGGCCCGTTACTGCAGGGGCTGGGGATCGATCCCGACGCACCCGTGGCCGACGCACCCGTGGCCAAGGCGCCAGCCAAGCGCAGCAAGAAGCTGGCAGTCGCCCCTTGAGCACCGCGCCCATGAACCAGAAGGAACTCGAAACCACCGCGCAGGCGATGCTGGCGGCCGGGCGCGGGGCGGAAGTGGAAGCGATGCTGCGCCCCCTGCTGGCGAGCGGCAGCGGTCCGGTGGGGTTCTGGGCGCTGCTCGCACAGGCTTATCGCGTGCAGGGGCGCGTGGCGGAGGCGCGGCCGATCCAGGAAATGCTGGTCGAATCGCTGCCCGGCCATTTGCCGACCCGGTTCGACCTGTCGGAAACGCTGCTGCTGCTCGGCGAGTTCGAGCGGGGCTGGCGCGAATATGGCTATCGCTACAGCCTGGCCCACACCACGCGCATCGAACGCAAGGTGCAGCGGCCGCGCTGGGACGGGCGACCAATCCCTGGCCAAACGCTGCTGATCCATGACGAACAGGGTTACGGCGACACGTTCCAGTTCCTGCGCATGGTCGCCTGGGCCAAGCAGCGCAGCCAGGCCAAGGTCGTGCTGGAAATCAACCACGAGATGGCAAGCATGGCCCGCCGGATGCCGGGGATCGACGCAATCACCCTGCGCGGCGAACTGCCGCCGCCGTTCGACGTACATTGCGAGATGATGAGCCTGCCGATGGCGATGGGCCTGAAGCTGAGCGATCTGCCCGGCGACCCCATGCCCTATCTCTCCGCATTACCCGATCGGCGTGCGACTTGGCGCGAGCGGCTGGCGCCCCATAAGGGCCTGAAGGTCGCCTGCCTGTGGGCGGGGCGGCCAACGCATATGAACGACGCCAACCGATCGATCTCGCTGGCGACGCTGGCGCCGCTGGGGCAAGAGGGCGTGACCTTCTTCTCGATCCAGAAGGGGCCGACCGAAGGCGCCGCCGCGACGCCACCGCTGGGCATGTACCTCGTCAATCTGAGTCCGGAGATCAGCGACTTCGAAGATACGGCTGCAATCCTGTCGGAAGTCGATCTGTTGATTTCAATCGACAGTTCGCCGGTGCATCTGGCGGGTGCGCTCGGCTGCCCGGCATGGGTGATGCTGCCGCTGCTGCCGGACTGGCGCTGGATGCTGGGCCGTGATGACACGCCCTGGTATCCCTCGGTCCGGCTGTTCCGCCAGACGGAATGGGGGCGGTGGGACCAAGTTGTCGCGCGCGTTGCCGAAGCATTGGCAAAGCAAAAGCTCCCTTGACACGGGACGGCTGAGCCGCGCGTGAAAACATAGTAGGCAAACCTCTCGCAAGAGGCGCAACGCTGCCAATCATTGATGAAATTCGACTCTGGCACGCCTGTTGCCGGGGCTTGGAGCGGCGTGCGCGCGACGCAATGTGATGCTGCAGGCGCTGCCCGATGAGCTGCGGCCGCAGAGTTGCTCCGAGATATTGCTGTGAATTAACGCTGTTGTAGGAAATTTATTCCTTAATGAAATCTAAATACAATCCAAAATAAATATAAAAATTGTTTCTGCATCGTTGAATGATGACGTAAACGAAGCGCGCGCTGAAGTGCCCTTTGGCGCATTCCAGAAGCGGTCGGTCGTTCATGCCGTGATCAGGGAAGATGGCGCACGAAGGGGCGCAAAGAAAACTGGGCAGCCGGTGATGTTGCGACCAGGCGAGATGGGGCGCTTCGATTTGCGGGTTGGCACTATGTTGATATCTGGGATTGCGGCATTGGGAGGAACAAAAAGGTGAGGGTTCATTCTTTTATCTGTGCGGCCCTTGTCGCCGCGATGCCCGCTGCGGCCTGGGCTGATGATCCTAACGATCCGGCGATGCGGAGGGCCGAGGCTCTGGCACGCGACCGCGAGATGACCCGTCAGCTTAACCTTGAGGAACTCAGGAAGGTCCGTCAACGTGACACGCGGTCGGCAAAAGTCGCCCGCTCGGCGCGTGCAAGCGGAAGCTACGCGGCGGATGAAGAGTACTCCGCCCGCTTACGAGACTATGATAGCGCTATGGCCAAGTACGCCGCTAATCGAGCAGAGTATGATCAAGAAAAGGATGCATGGCGCCGCGCCGTAGCCGCATGCCGCGCGGGTGATTACTCCGCCTGCGATTGAAATCTGGCTCGTTAGGTAACGGGCTGAGAGGTCTGTGCCAGCTCAAAATGGCTGGTTGTGACTGCTTAACCTCCAGCCTGAAAACCTTCGATACCCAGAAGTAACTGTACAGTCTTCAATACGCCCGAAGCAGGCGGCAAGAGACCATAAATCAATCCACAAAATTACTAATCTATGACAATTTGCCGCTTGGAGACTTGTGGCAACACCCCGGGTGCTGCAGCTGACAACTTCTGTCGAGCTCACCGATAAACTGCAAACATCCCTTATCCGGAGGCGAAGCTCAGCGTTGAGCCTGCCCCGCCACGCAAGCAACAACAAAGAGCGGCGGAGTCTAAAGCGACTGAAGTATCCCAGTCGCAACCCATCAACTCAGAGCCGCACGCCAATCGACTTTGTTTCCGTATACAGTTCTATTGCGCTCCACCCCATCTCGCGTCCCCAACCTGATTGCTTGAAGCCACCGAAAGGCAGCGCAGGGTCAACGACATGGTGCGTATTGATGCCGATCGTTCCAGCCTTCAATTGCTTGGCAGCATGATGAGCACGCGAAATATCGCGCGTGAATAGGCTGGCGGCGAGTCCGTAAATCGAATTGTTTGCCTCTGTGAGCACGGCGTCCACGTCATCACCATCGAACCGGCTCGCAGCCAAAACGGGACCGAAAATTTCCTCGCGCACGACGGACATTGCCGCTGTTGTATCGGTCAATATGGTCGGCTCGATGAAATAGCCTGCCTCGCCCACCCGGTGCCCGCCGGTGAGCAGCGTCGCGCCCTCGCGCAAGCCTGCTTTGACATAGTCATGAACCTTGTTGACCTGCTCGGAGGAGACCAGCGGTCCAATCTGCGACGAGGGATCAAGCCCTGGTCCGATCCGCAGGCCGCGTGCATGAACAGTTAGCCTTTCGTACAATTCATCGGCGACGCGATGATCGACATATAGTCGGGTGCCTGCCGTGCAGGTCTGGCCCATATTATAGAATATTCCCGATGCGACTGCCTCTGCTGCGGCCGCAATATCGGCGTCGGCGAACACGATCATGGGCGACTTGCCGCCCAGTTCCAGTGAGACTTTTTTCAGATTGCCGCCGGCAGCGTTGAGAATTTTTCGCCCGACCTCGGTTGAACCCGTAAAAGCGATCTTGTCGACATCTGGATGCGCAGCCAGGGCCGCGCCTGCCGTTTCGCCGAAACCCGTCACGACATTGACCGCGCCAGCAGGGAAGCCTGCCTCCTCGACCAGCTCGGCAAGACGAAGCGCCGTCAGGGGCGTCTGCTCGGCGGGCTTCAGAACGACGGTGCAACCAGCGGCGAGCGCCGGTGCGAGCTTCCACACCGCCATCATAAACGAAAAATTCCACGGCACGATCTGACCGCATACGCCAACCGGCTCTCGCAACGTATAGGCATGGAAAGGCTGGGGCGAGGAGAGGGTGATCGTTTGCCCAGTAATCTTGGTGCTCCAGCCCGCCATGTAGCGCAGCAAATCATAGGCGTTCGCGACATCACCCCAACGCGCATCCCCTACAGGCTTGCCGTTGTCGAGCGCCTCAATTTGCGCAATTTCGTCTGCATTTGCTTCCACCAAATCGCCAAGCCGCCAAACGAGTTTGGCGCGATCCGCTGGCGTGAAGCGGCTCCACTCCCCATTAAACGCGCGACGCGCCGCGCGCACGGCAGCATCGACATCAACCGCATCGCCTGCAGGCACCCGCGCGACCTCGACGCCGAAAGCCGGATCGAGCACGGACAACGTCGCGCCGCTAGCAGCTTCTACCCAGCGACCGTCGATGAACAGCCGTTTTGGCCTGTCGAGAAAAGCCCGTGCTGCGCCACCCAGAAGGGCGATCGATGGCGATTGAACAATTGTGGAGTTTGCCATCAACGGGTCCCTCTTGCTTGTTGGATCGTATAGCTCGGCATATCAGGATGAAGGTGGCCGACGGTCAAAACCGCTATGTCGCCTGCAAAAACCGGGGTGGCACTAGCAACACCTCGTGGAACGGCGTTTCGGCGTCGCGCGATGAGATCTGGATTGGACATCATATTTGTCTTTCGCAAGAAGTCCGCTGACGAGAGCGGTGCGGCACTGGTTGCTTAACTTCTTGCTATATCGCTGGATTGAGCCTTTTCTTCGTGTCACCTTCTGGTGTTAAGTTTGCTTTTGAACAGAAAAAGCCGCGTTTTTGGAAGGGTGGCAGGTATTGAGTGCCTTCGGGATGGCTCGCGTTCATCAGAGCCTAGATCCTATCCATCGGGAACCGCAAAAGGCGGGGGCTGACCAATGCGCGACCAGCCCCTCACTCAAATCAGTAGTGATAGGCCGCTGTCAGCCCAATGGTGCGCGGACGCAGCGTGGACGCTGTGTAGAC
>CAMLFF010000126.1 GCA_946479185.1 uncultured Sphingobium sp. | reverse complement strand
AAAATCACTCTCATGTGAATCCCCTTCGATTCACTCAAATGTCATCCCGCTCTAGTGAATCACATAGGTAACTCGCAAAGCGATCATGAAATCGTGGTCGGTGCGCTACACAGCATCCTCAACCGCTATACCGATAATTTCGTCGCGCCCTCTACGCGCAACAATCCTGCCTGGGGCACTGGACTGAATGATTGGGCGGCGAATGTTCCGCTTGTCGGTCAGGTTGGCGTTCCTTTCCCCGAGCCCATTTGGGGCGCGATGGCGGTTCGCAACGAAGCCGAGCGCATCAAGCAGACCGGCTATTATGGTGCGCTTCGCCTCAACCTTGCCGATCCACTCAAGCTGATATTGGGTGGCGCATTGCCAGCTGGAAGCAGTCCGGTTTTGCATGGAGCGGCCCCAGCGATTATGGCGATGATAATGTGTTCATTCCCTATGTCGGCGCCCTTTACGACATTACGTCCAACCATCGCGTCTATGCGAGCTACACTAGGATTTTTCAGCCGCAAAACCTGGTCGACAGGAACCTGCGGCTGCTCGACCCGCTCAACGGCCAAGCCTATGAAGTCGGGCTGAAGAGCAGTCTCTTCGATGAGGCGCTACAAACCTCCGTCGCGCTGTTCCGCATTGACCAGGACAATGTCGGCCAGATCGATGGTGTGCCGATCCCGGTTGCTGGAGGCCAACCAATCCAACCCTATCGCGCGGCGCAGGGCGTCTCGAGCCAAGGCTTCGAAGTGGAAGTCACGGGCCAGCCGCTGCCGGGCTGGAACATCAATGCCAGCTATAGCCAGTTTAAGGTGGAAGATGCCGCCGGGGTCCCAGCAAACACAGAGCAACCACGTAAGCTCGCGAAGATATTCACCACTTATGATCTGCCCGGCGTGCTCACCGGGCTCACGATCGGCGGCGGTCTCAATTATCGCAGCCGTGCCTACTCGGATGGGAGCAATCCAGTCACCATGCGCCCTTCCGCTTCGAGCAGGGCGGCTACAAATTCAAAGCGCGAAAGCGGACTATTCGGACTGTCCGCAACCACGGCCATTCTGAGCCCCGCGAACTGACGTCCGCTTTTCCAAACGTGCCATTCGACTGCCAACCCGTGAATGGCGGGAAAGTCCCAGTGACAGTCGATTACCATGCCGCGATCGCTCGATAAATAAGACACGCGCTAAGGTCAGCGCGCTGAAAGTCGGAAGGTCCCGCCGCGGCATTCACCCTCCACGGGCCGCTCAGCGGAGATGTTTTGAACAGCTCAGGTGAGAATATCAGGGAGGGAAAAAGGAATGTGACTTCATCAGCTACGCGCCTTAGACGCTGACTGATGTTCTTGAGCGCCGGCTGCATCCGGCATCAGGAACTCACTTCCATGAACAAATAACTCGTTTTCGACGTCGAATATGCCACTGATGGTGAAGGGCACGCTCTTTACCAGGCAGCAGGGCATCATGAGCCCGCGTGACCCGGCATTGGCTGAAAAGCTCTCCGAGCACCGGGCACGCATCGCGACCTTGTCCGAACGCGCAAATCTGCTGGAGCGCCAACTCAATCGTGGCGGAACGATCCTGACGCTCGACTTGGTCAAGCGCTTCAGTCAGCTCGTCCGCGGCAAGGTCCAAGATGATTACTCACCGCTCCGGCGGAGCTATGTGCGCATGTTCGTCGATGAAGTGATCGTTGGTGCAGCGCCGGATGAACGCAGCGAGCCCCATATCATTGTGCGTGGCTCACAATCCACCATCGAGACGGCAGCGATTTCTGCCGCCGTATCAACGAAAGGCCAAGTGCCCATCTTTGACCGGGAATGGTGCGGGCGGTCGGACTCGAACCGACATGTCTCTCAACGGCAGATTTTGAGTCTGCTGCGTCTACCATTTCGCCACGCCCGCACATTGCCTCAAGCCCGGCGTGATGGGCGGCTTGAAGCGGTTCGCGCCCTATATCGCTGCAGTGGGGAGAAAGTCCATACATCTCGATCGTCAGTTATAAACTCTGCGACATTGCATCGGCGGGCCGGTTCCAGCACATGTGCGCCCCTGCATATGCTCGTTAAAGGATCGCCCTATGCGCCCCGCCCTGCTCTCAATCATTGCGCTGCTTTCGCTTGCTGCGTGCCAATCTGGTGCGGATGAGGCCGCGGTTCCGGGCGACCGCAAGGATGACCGGCCCTTCTCGGAAATTTCGGCCAAGGAAACAGTGCGCTTTCTTGGCACGGAGCCATTCTGGGGCGGGTCCGTGGCGGGAGATCAGATGACTTATGAAACGCCGGAAAAACCAGCGGGCGAGCGCATCACGGTTGCCCGTTTCGCGGGGCGCGGCGGGCTAAGTTATAGCGGCACGCTAGCGGGGGCCAAGCTGACGATGACGATTACGCCGGGATCATGCCGCGATGGCATGTCCGATCGCCGTTTCCCTTTTACGGTAACGCTTCAGATTGGTGAGGAATTGCGCAGCGGCTGTGGCTATTCCGACGCACAACCGTTCGAGGGACCAGCGGCGCCATGATCCAAACCATGTTCTGGCAGTTCACTCCTAAACTTGCGTGACCTCAACGGTCTGCACATTCATCTGCACCGGGCTGAACGAGGTCAGGAAGGCGACATCGGCAGCATCGCGCCCGATGCCAACCTTGGCCATTTCCCCCGCCGTCGCCATGCCGGTCGCGTCCACCAGATGCCAGCCGCCATCGAGGAACACCTCTGCCACGGCATGGAAATCCTGCGGGACAACGCCCGGCGCATAGACGCTCGCAAAGCGCGCCGGAATGGTCGAGGCGCGCGCGAGCGAGATGACCATATGGGCAAAATCCCGGCACACGCCCTGCCGCCGCACAAATGTCTCCAGCGCCGTCGTCTGCTCATTGCTGGCACCAGCTTGATACCGGAAGCGCTGCTGCACATAGTCACGGATCGCCGCGATGCGCGGACCGCCCTGCAAATCACCAAAGGTCTGGTCGACAAAGCAGCGGAACTGGCTGGCCGGGCAATAGGATGAATCAAGCAGATACTGCACCGTTTCGCCCGGCAATTGATGCGGCGGCACGGCTTCCAGCAGGATCACATCGGCGAGAAAGCGGCGGATATCCACCGTCGCGACATAGTCCGCCGTGAAATTGCCCTGCGCGCGGATGAAGATGCGCTCACCAATATCATCATGCGCACTCACCCGGGCGAAATGATCGACCGGGCTAAGCGTGAGCTTGGCGTTGGAGACGGACTGCTCCGGCAGATGCGCGGCCTCCATGTGCAGGAGCAGGTCGGTCGGTTGATAGAGTTGATAATCAAGCGTAGCGTGGATCTGGAGTTTCATGCTCGCTCAACTCATCAAGGGACAATTGGTGACAGCGCTCTGGCAGAAAGAGAAGAAAGTTATGCGTCAGCGCTTGCGCACAAATTCCGCGCGCAACACGAGGCCCTTGATGCCATCGAACCGGCAATCGATTTCCTGCGGATCACCGGTGAGGCGGATCGACTTGATCAGCGTGCCCTGCTTGAGCGTGCGGCCCGCGCCCTTCACGGTCAAATCCTTGATGAGCGTTACCTGATCACCATCTGCCAGCAAATTGCCGACCGAGTCCCGCACCTCGACCATATCTTCCGCGCCTGCCTGCGCCTGCTTGGCGGCAAGGTCGGCAGCGCTCATCCATTCGCCGCTGGCTTCATCATAAACATAATCGTCGTCGGACATCGCAATTCCCCCTTCAGATGATGCGCCGATGGACCCCTGCGCGGCGGAAGTCCATCCCAGCCAGCTTTGCGCTTGCTCAGCCTTGCATCCAATTCTAGCACGGCGGCAGAATGATGTTCGGGGGGACAATATGCTGCGCGGTGCAAAGGCGTTTCTTTTATTGATGCTGTCCATGCCGGTTGCGGCGCAGGCAAAGTGGCTTGAGGCATCAAGCGAGCATTTCGTGATCTATGCCGACACGACACCCAAATCACTGCAGCAATTTTCCGATCAGCTTGAGCGCTTTCATCAGGCAATGGCCTTCGTTCTTCCCGCGCCGAGGGAAGCGCCAAGCCCGTCAAACCGGGTCACCATCTACCAGGTGAAGGATGAAAAGGCCGTCCGCAAATTGATGAAGGAAGGCTCCAGCTTCACTTACGCCTTTTATGTGCCTCGTGCAGGCGGTTCCCTCGCCATCGTGCCAACAGTGAGCACCAACACTGGCCAGCTCGACATGCCGATGATCGCGCTGTTGCATGAATATGCGCATCATTTCCTGCTATCCTCCAGCAGTCATGCCTGGCCGCGCTGGCTATCGGAAGGGTCTGCCGAGTTCTTTGCCTCCGCCCGCTTTTCCGGCAACGGCAAAGTGTCTGTCGGCATGCCGGCCGCACATCGGGCTGGAGAGCTTCTATACGCCACCGATGTGACGGCCGAGGAATTGCTCGATCCCGATCGGTACAAAGGCGAGAAGCGGAAAAGCTATGATGCCTATTATGGCAAGAGCTGGCTGCTCTATCACTATCTGACCTTCAGCCCTGAGCGTAAGGATCAGTTCTCCCAATATATCAAGCTGGTGTGGGGCGGCAAAAGCTCGGCAGAGGCTGCCAAAACCGCATTTGGCGATCTGGCGCAGCTCGAACGCGAGCTGGAGAGGTATCTCGCCAAGCGTTTCATGACGGCTTTCGAGTTCGCTCCTGATCGTCTCAAACCAGGCCCTATCATCATTCGTGAACTCCGGGCAGGCGAGGCGGCGATCATGCAAGTTCGCATCCGCTCAAAAAGGGGCGTCTCGCGAGATGAGGCCACAGCGCTGCTACCAAATGCGCAGGCAATCGCCGCGCAATTTCCTGCGGACTCAGCCGTGCTGGCAGCGCTTGCGGAAGCGGAATATGATGCGGGAAATGATGATGCAGCGATGCGCGCAGCCGACGCTGCCATCGCGATCGATCCCAAGCAAGTGAATGCCTATGTGCAAAAAGGCTATGCAATGTTTCGCAAGGCCGAGGATGCGGACGATCAGGTCGCGGCCTATCGTGCTGCGCGGGGCCCGTTTCTTCAGCTCAATGCGCTGGAGAATGACCACCCCTTGCCGCTCGTCTATTTCTACATGAGCTTCGGCCGGGAAGGACGCAAACCCACGGATAATGCCGTGCAGGGGTTGGAGCGTGCCGTAGAGCTTGCGCCGTTCGACATGGGGCTACGCATGATGCTCGTCATGCAGCAGATCCGCGACAAGCGGTATGAGCATGCTAAGGTCAATCTCGCGCCGATCGCCTATAATCCTCACGGCGGGGGCGGCGCGAACATGGCGCAAAAGCTACTCGATCGCCTGAACAGCGCGAACCTCGACACGCTCGATCCTGACAAGCTGATGGCCGAACTCAATGCAGCGCAAGCAAAGGAAGGCGAGGATGCGGGCGGCGACAAGCCGGGCAGCGAGGAATAGAGGCCAACCCTTCCACTGGCCACGCTGCATCACCATCTTGTGGGCATCGCAAACAGGATGCTGATGATCAGATGACCGACACCGCCAAGCCAGCGCGCCAGCCCAGCCTCTTCATTCCTCATGGCGGCGGGCCCTGCTTCTTCATGCCGGATCCGGACGGAACATGGCGCGGCATGGAAGCCTATTTGCGCGGGCTCATCGACACATTGCCGGGGCGCCCCCGCGCGCTGCTCATCATATCGGGCCATTGGGAGACGGAAGGCTTCGCGCTCACGGGCAGCGCACACCCCGATCTCATCTATGATTATTACAACTTCCCCCCTCATACTTATGAACTGACCTATCCGGTTGCGGGCGCCCCCTGGCTTGCCGACAAAGCGGCGGCCCTGCTGCGCGATGCCGGATTGCCCGCGCGCATTGATGCAGCGCGCGGTCTCGATCATGGCGTCTTCATTCCGATGAAGGTGGCATTCCCCGATGCCGACATTCCGCTCGTCCAGATGTCGATCGATGCAAGCTATGACCCTGCCCTGCATATGCGGGCTGGCGCGGCCATCGCGTCGCTTCGCGATGAGGGCGTGCTCATCATCGGCTCAGGCTTAAGCTTCCATAATCTGCGCGCCTTCCGCGATCCGCGCGTGACCGCGCCCTCGGCTGCGTTCGATCAATGGCTCACACAAGCCGTTGAGGCTGAACCGGGCGAGCGGGCAACGGCGCTCACCCGATGGGCAGAGGCGCCCTTCGCACGCATTTGCCAGCCGCAGGAGGATCATCTCATTCCGCTCATGGTGGCTGCCGGCGCTTCCGATCAGGTGGGTCGGCAGGATTATGGTGAACAGGTCTGGGGCGCCGCGATCTCTGGCTATAGCTTCGCCTGAGCTTCTCAGCGCGCCTGAAAGGCCCCGAATCACGATGGACGGAGCGATTCGCAAGCTGATCTCAACTAATCATGCACGCCGCATTCCTTCTGCTACGACAATTTATTGACATTAACTTTATATCTTAACTATATTTATCCGCAGAACTGCGTTGTCATGGACATTTTGATAGTTAACCTGACACATTTACTGGTTAACGTGCTTTCATTATTTCGCTCCCGCAGCCAATTCATCCCTCGGGAATTGATGAGGGAATAGACACATGAACAAGTATCTCGTTTCGATCGCTGCAGGCGCCGCCGCACTCGTATGCGCCACTGGCGCTAACGCTACCACATATCTCACGGTAGGCTCGGCTTACCAGAACGCACCATCAGGCACGACTTCGCTTGAGAATGGCTGGTTCGGTAGCGAAAACAATTATTCGGGCTCCTTTGGTCCACAGACCATCAGCGGCACCATCAACGGCAAATTGGTCAACGCCACTGCATTCTGCATCGAGCTGACACAGAATTCATCTTCGGGTGACTTCGAGATTGTTTCGCTGAGCTCCTATCTCAACGACTCTACCCGCTCTAACAACATCGCCAAGCTGCTCAGCACATTTGGCAATTCCGGCAACAAGACGACCGACGTTGCGCTTCAGCTCGCCGTTTGGGAACTGCGCTATGACAATGGCAACAGCGTCAAGACCGGCTATTTTGAAGTTGAAGACCGTTTGGGCGATTACACCACCTACACAAACGCCGCCAACAGCCAGCTTGCCAGCCTCGGCACAATCAACTCCAACCTTCAATTCTGGGTTGCCAAGGCTGGTGACAAGCAGGACCTGCTCTTCGTGACGCAGACGCCAGCGGTTCCTGAGCCAGCAACCTGGGCCATGATGATCATCGGCTTCGCTGCAATCGGCCGCTCGATGCGTGCTCGTCGCAACAGCACGGCGGTCAGCTTCGCCTGATTTCTTTCCGATCCCGCGATCGAGAAAATGACTGAGCCCTGCGCCGAAAGGCGCGGGGCTCCTGTTTATCCAGAGCCAGGCCACTATTCCGGCCGCTGCATGGCCCGCCCCATCCGCAAAAAGGCCTCGTTCAGCCGCGCGGCCAACTCAGGTGGTGCATCGATATCGCGCAGGGCCTGTGCCATCGCGGCGGTCCACTGATCCGTGTGGCTTGCCCCAAAGCTCAGCTGCCGATGTGCGGACATGATGCAGGCGCCCGGCCTTTGGGCGAACCAGTCGCGCGGCCCGCCAAGCCAGGCAGTTAGAAAGCCGGTAAGGGACGCGCGCATCGGCATCAGATCGGCCCCGTGGATGGACCGCAATTGCGCGAACCGTGGATCGCTCTCCATCAGATCATAAAAGCGCTCGACCAATGCGCTCACGATTGGGGCGCCGCCCAACTCGTCGAAGGGCAGCATGGTGTCGTTCGTCGGTTCGGTCATCGCGCAAAGCTCCTGTCAGGCTCGCCATCTGCGCCATGAACAGCCAGCCCGCCTTGCGTTGAATCAATCGCTCCCCGGCGCCCAATCATCCGGCGCCATTACAAAGCCTGCAAAATCAAAGCCCGGCGAAACGATGCAGGAGACCAGCGCCCAGCCGCGATCTGCCTGCGCCGCCTGCCAGTGATGCGGCGCGATGACATGCTGCGGCGTCTCGCCGTTCAGCACATCACCGCCGAGCCGAACTGACGCTACAGGTCCGGCATCGCCGGGCGCGGTTGAAAGCTGCAAGGCGCTGCCTGCATGCCATAGCCAGATCTCGGTTGCGTCAACCTTGTGCCAGTGCGAGCGCTGACCCGCCTCCAACAGGAAATGGATGGCCGTGCCGCTCGCCCGTGCGCCCGGTGCAGCCTCTGCCCGCCATGTTTCACGATACCAGCCGCCTTCGGGATGGCGTTGGAGCTGCAGGCGCTCGATGAGCGCAGTCGCTTGCGGATCGGTCATTGCGCCATGTGCCCAATCCTCCACCCCCTGCGCAAGCGCTCTTGACCCGAGCGCCGCCGGGCAAGAGGGTGCCGCCGACAATGACCTCCCTCTATCGCCTGGACCTGACGGCAGCGCAGATCGCGCACAGCTTCTTCGCGGACGCCGGGGACGACCCCTGGCAGGGCGGCTATATGACGCCCGGCGGCTTTGGCCCGGTCATCATCCGCACGCGGGAGGGCAAGCGCCTCGTACCCCGGCTATGGGGCGTGCCGCCGCCGCCCGCCGTTGCGCTGACCGGCGGCGCGCCCGTTGCCCATGTCCGCAATGTGGAAAGCACCTTC
>CAMLFF010000125.1 GCA_946479185.1 uncultured Sphingobium sp. | reverse complement strand
CTTCATAGCGGCCATCTGTAGAGCGAACAGCTCCAGCGGTTGCGGGGCTGCCCTCCCGTCGTTGAAGAGAGGTCTTAGTTTCCGCAGCGGCACTTTCCGGAGCCGGAGATGACTGGTCTGCCACAGTTGTCTGAGGCGCAGCGTTCACCGCCTGCTCGATGACCTCCTCCGAAACGCTCGTGATAGCGTCGTTGGCAGCCTTCAAATCTGGTTTCAGCCCAAGCCTCTGTGCACCGATCATTGCGCCGATCATTACCTGCTCAACGAGGGACTGCTGCTCCACTTCGTCGATTGACAGGCGCTCTACCGCTAGCACGTCGGGACCACAAGATTTGCCGTGGCCAGTGCCTTGTTCGAGGCGAAACTGATAAGCGAGTTTTTGCTCGCGGCGCGTTAAGTCGTCCTTCAATTCCATCCGCAAGATGTATCGCCCGTTTTCTCCGGATTCCCAGCTCACAGGGTAAATATGGTCTTGTTCATAGCCCGCGAGGAGGGCCTTCACAGGCAGGCCGCTAACGGGGGCGACCTTCGGACCAATGGCAAGGCCCAGGCATTGCCTTGCCATATCCTCCGGTGAGGGATCGCCATTCAAAGCAGAACAGCCGGGCAGCAGTGCAAGCATAAAAAAGCTCGCGGAAATTGGACTTGATCTCATGGTTTTTCCAGCAGAAATAACGGGCCACTGCCGACCTATGTCTGCTGACCTTTATAAATCGTTTCGTCTATGGTTGTTGGTGCTAGTTATTTCAGGGTTGCTCAAGCCTGTTACTTGTGGCTTAATGGATTCCGGTCCTTCCAATACGTTAGGACATTTCTGCTCGATCATCATCAAGATTTGTCACGAGACAGGCCGTACCAAATGGGTCTTCGGGTGACCCCGCTCATTGCTTTGGATTTGCGGCGTGTTCGTCACGATGAAACACTGACCGTGGTTCTGGAGCATCTTCATCGCGATAGTCGCTGTCTCGGAAACCCTCTCGCTCGGCCTGCGTCGGGACTCGCCTAACAGGCAAAGCGGCTTTGCTCGCGCTGCCTTTTGGCTCGGCCTCGTACTTGGCATTCTAGATGCGGTGACGGATGATGGCCATCCAGCGCACCCTGCCTCAACGCTTGCCATGCTGTTCATCCTTTATGCCGCCACGTTACCGACAGTGCCCCCAAGAGCAGCCAAAGAAAGACGAGAAGCCCTCCGCATCACGGATTTCTGCATAAGCAGAGGGCTGTTGGCAGGCTATCGTCGAAAGACAAAAGTCAGATGGCGGCTGGAACCCTCAGCCACGGAACAGCTGCCCGTTGTCTTTGATAATTCCAGAAACCGCCCGCACTTCGGGGCTGAAAGTGAAAACTAAACGCTGATTTACTTAAACGCGCCGCGTTGCTCAGCAAATTCTAATCGCTGTACGGCATTCAATCTGCGCCAGCACTTTTTGTCCGGCGCTTGCGCGGCTGAGCATTTCGACAAGCCATTGGCGGCAAGTTGGGGACAGCCGACGGCAAAGCTGATGTCACCGAGGGCAGCTCGTCAACGATCGCCTGTAATTCTAGCAGTGGCCCGACATCGCTGTATCGCTCTTCATTAATATTGTGTCCCGCATGCCCCATCACGTCGCGGCGGAATTCGCTGAATACTTTTTTGTTTTTGAGCGCGCTGGCGAAGCGATGTCGCATACCATGATTGGTGGCCTCGCCGGTCAAGCCAGCACGGGTTTTCAAATTGTGCCAGACATTCTTGAAATAGACGTCGCCAAACTTCTGAACGTTGTTGGTCGACCGCAATTCTGGAAAAAGTACGTCATATTCGCGATCCCGGCATTCTCGAGCGAAGTCGAGAAATCCAAGTCGGACGAGCTCGCTGTGCAGAGGCACGAGCCTTACTGAATGGTCATTCTTGAGACGACCAGACTCTGTAAAATCGATCTTGATGCTCGGGACAACCCCTTCAAGCACGTCATGCGGGCTTAGTTTGCAAACCTCTTCCCGCCGTGCGCCGGTGTAGTAAAGGAGAAGTGGCACCCAATAGAAAGCGTCATGAACTATGGTGTCGCCTGGCGTAAATCGCGCCTTCAGAACCCGTTGCCCCGTCCCGCCGCTATGCGGCTCGCAGCCAGTAAAGACCGGCAAAGCGAAGAGGGCTGCAACATCATTGTTCGACGTCGCTTGTCGCTCATGACGTGAGCGCTTTTTGTTGGCAGCCACCGTGAAAAGCAGCTCGAACTTAATGTCCGGCGGCAGTTTCCCATTCTTTTCAGCCCATCGGCAGACCGCGTGCAGGCTCGATAAATGTCGATTTCTAGTCCGGTTTGAACGCTCGCCCGATCTTGACCGTGCCGTTTTCCCCAAACTGTCCGAAGCTTCGCCTTCTGCTACGGCGGTGAGCACTGAATCTCGACTTGTTGCCGATGTCATATCGTAACGTTCAGGAACAAAGCGAATTTTACGCATGAAGGAGGCGAAGTCACTCTGAGTGTAGTCCGCAAACGCTTTGCGCCCGATCAGCATCTCGAAGAGCGCCACGGTGCTGCGCGCTTGCCGTCCGCTCTTAATATCCCATTCGCCGTCCGCGACCCGATCATCGATCGCCTGTTCGACGAAATCCGTGATGTACTCTGGAATGGGCTCGGGGCACTCGGAACGCGGAGCGGGTGTGGCTGTGTGGGCAGCGCCACGGCGTGTATCGTTGGACGCGGCAACCGACGGCCCTGCAAAGGCACTCTGCCCTTGTAGCGTCCGTTCAGCCTCAAGGCATGCGTCGCGATACGCTGGATAAAGCGCGCGTTCGACCAATTGGCGCAAGCCGTTGTGCGGCTGATAGCCCAACTCCGTCAGATGATGATCGACAAAACGGCGAGAAATCGGAGGATTTCCGTCTTGAACATGATCGATTGCGAGACGGAGATTATCAATGCGCTGTGCGTCCCACCCCATTATTCGCCAGGCGCGGTCCTCGTCGGGGATCATCGCGATATGACCACCGTTCCGATTTAGTCGATCATAATAATCGGCCCATGTGCGGTTCGCGACGCTGTGCTCAGATGCGTGATGAGGATAGCTGCGCTGATCATCGCAAAATTGAGCGAGGCGCTCGCCATATGCCTTTCGTGCGATGCCCTGAAGTTCTTCTTCAGTTGGCCTCGCATCAGCGGCCTTGGCTCTTTCATTTAGCATCTTCATCACCTGCAACGTCGCGGCGGTAAGCGCGGCGCCTTTATTACGAGCCTCGGAACGATCCGTCGTTCCAAGAGACAGCCTTATATCAAGTGTGAAGCTGTCGAACAAACGGTGAACTCTCCGCCACCAGAAAATATGTCCGCGACGGTAGACATGCTGCAGAGAAGCCACAGAAACCCAATTCTTCGACCACGGCGTTGGCACAATCAAGTGCACAGCGAATCGCAGCCAACATGATGTTGGCCAGCAATATCAAAGCTTTAACTGGAATTTGGCTGGGGCGGCAGGATTCGAACCTGCGAATGGCGGCATCAAAAGCCGCTGCCTTACCACTTGGCGACGCCCCAGCATGGCCGGAGGCGGTCATATAGCGCCCCTGTGACAAAAGCCAAGCCATGCCGCGCAATCTGTCGCAACCATTTGCACCAATCATGCGATCGGCTAGGAAATGCGGATGGCAAACACGTCTCATGGCCCCGCAGCATCGCCCCTTTTCCTGCGCGAGGAGGAAATCAGGCGCGGCATAGAGCTGCTGCTCTTCGGCCAGGCTGCGCTCACCGAGGCGATGGACCCGATTCTGCAGCAGCATGGCTTGGGTCGGGCGCATCAGCGTGCCCTCTATTTCATATCACGCAAGCCGGAGCTGAGCGTATCTGCGCTGATCCAGTTGCTTGGCGTCACCAAGCAGTCCCTCGGGCGCGTGCTGGATGAACTGGATGAGCGCGGGCTGATCGAAGCGCGGCAAAGCAATCGGGACCGGCGACAGCGGCTGCTGCGGCTAACGCCTGCCGGGGAACTTGCGGAGCGGGCGCTGTTCGATGCGATCCGCGAGCGGGTTGCGGGTGCTTATTCTGCGGCAGGTCAAAGCTCCGTCACCGGCTTCTGGCGCGTGCTGGAAAGTCTGCTGAGCGCCGAGGATCAGCGCATGGTCGCGGCGCTGCAAATCGGCCGCTAAACCCTCGCCCTCAGGCCGATTTGCGGGAGAGCTCGGCCAGTTCGACGCCACGGTCCCGCGCGGCGCGCAATGTCTCGCCGATGAGCGCATACAGGCCATCGGCACGGTCGAGCACATCCAGCCCTTCACGCGTCATGCCGCCCTTGCTGGCCACCGCATCAGCCATTGCGCCGGGCGGGACGAGGCCCGTGCCAGCGCTGATCGCGGCCCCTTCAACGGTCATCAGCGCCATGCGCGCCGAGGCTGCCGGATCGAGACCCAGCTGCGCGCCAGCAGCGGCCAGTGCATCAATGAAGCGATAGAGAAATGCCGGGCCACAGCCCGAAAGCGCTGTCGCGGCATCGAACAGCGCTTCATCCTCCAGCCATTCGACCAGACCCAATTGCCCGCACATTGCCGAGACCAGATCCTGCGTCGACTGATCTGCACGCTCATCAGCACGCAAGATGCACACGCCTTTGCCGATCCGCACCGGCATATTGGGCATGCAACGGACGATTGCTCCGGCCGTGGGGAATGCAGTGCGCAGACCAGCGATCGGCGTACCGGCTAGGATCGAAAGGATGGTGACGCCCTCCTCCAGCTTGTCTGCAAAATCGGCGGAGACAGCGCTCAGCTGCTGAGGCTTGCAGCCGAGCAGCACCAGCGTGCCGGGCGGGATAGGCGCTTCAAGCTGCGTGGTGACCTGCACCCCATCGGCCACCGGCTTGCCACTCGGGCGGATGACGGTGACGCGCTCGGGAGGCAGGCCAAGCTCCAGCCAGCGGCCGAGCATTGCGCCCGCCATATTGCCACAGCCGATCAGCAGGAGGCGATCCGGCCACGCCGTCGTGAATTCAGGCTTCGCCATGGGTCTCGATCAGGCTCGCCGCCATTGCCTCAGCGGGGCTCTTGCCACCCCACAGCACGAACTGAAACACAGGATAGAAGCGCTCGCACTCATCGATGGCGCTTTCCACCAGCAATTGCGCCTGGTCGAGCGTGAGCGAGCCACTTGGTCCCAACAGCGCGCCATGGCGGAACAGCAATGTGCCCGTGGTCGACCAAAGCTCGAAATGGCCAAGCCAGAGCTGCTCATTGATGAGCGCGATCGTCTCACAGATCGCAATGCGCTTGTCGTCCGCCACGCGAATGTCCGGCAGCGCCAGCAATTGCAGCACCATATCGTCGTCACGCCAGATCGCGCGGACCTCATATTCGGTCCAGCTGCCACGATGCCGGGCGACAAGCTCGTCTTCGCCGACATGCTCAAACGGCCATTCATGCGCTTCGAAATAGGCCGCGAGCATATCGATCGGCTCGGCTTCCTGCTCGCCGCTCGTCAATTCATCCCGGTCGATCATCACCAAAACCGTCTGCCATTTCCTGATGGGCGCAAGCATTGCCCTGCCCCCTTGGAGAGGCCCCATCTAGCATGAGGCGCCCCGCACGCAAAGCGCCAGAGGCCAGACAATGCCGCCACCAGCCCCGCTTTGTGGGCGAGATGGTGGATAAGTTGTGGATAAGCTGGGAAAAGCAGATGCCGGTTGTGGATAGTCAACCCGCTGCGGCTGGACCGCTGCTCGGCTTGGGCTTCGACTTAGGCTGGGGCGCGGCCTTGGCAGGCTTGCCCTCAAGCGCTGCAATCCGCGCTTCGAGCGTGGCAACCTGCTCACGGGCGTGAGCCGCCATTGCCTTGACGGCCTCAAACTCCTCACGGCTCACAAATTCGCGCCCGCCAACCCATTCGCGCGCGCGCTCACGCGCATTGCTTTCAAACTCGCGCGTCATGCCAGCCACAGTGCCAGCGGCGCCATTGATGATCTTCGAGAGATCGTCGAAAAAGCGGTTTTCACTTTGCATCGGTCAATTCCATCCGTGAGTGTCGCTGGCGGCCTTCAGGCAGCCTTGCACTAGATTTGGGTGCTGATACCCGGAGACACAAGACCTCCGCCATAGGGATTGAGCCGGTCAATGTCATAAGCCAGCCCGCTCGCAAAGCCGAGCCAGCACAGATATGGCACCATGAGCCAGGCAGCCACCTTGCGAATGCGCCCAAACAGCACGGTCGTGATCGTGGCGAGCAGGAAGATGACGAGCAGCAGATAGAAAGCGAGCTTGGCCTCATGCGCCCCGAAAAACAGCGGTGACCAGGCGAGATTGCAGGCGAGTTGAACAAGGAACAGCAGCACCGCGATGCCCCGCCCCCGCGCGCCGCGCGCATGAAGGATCATCGCCAGCGCCAGCGCCATGAAGAAGTAGAGGATCGTCCACGCGACGCCAAAGGCCCAGCCCGGCGGCATGAGGTCTGGCTTCGCCAGCGTGTAGAACCAGCGGTTCTCATAACCTGAATTGGAGAGGTAACCCGAGAGAAACCCTAGAAATTCGATAGCGGGAACGGTCACCAAGGCCCAGCGGAGGAAGGCAAGCCGCAATTGTCCCTGCGAGGCTAATTGATTCACACTAACTCCCACCTGTCAGACGTTGCACCGAATCCCACTTCGCTGCTTTGCCATCGGGGATAAGCTTTGCGGTGTGGCGGGTCTGTTCGCAAGCTGGAATCGGCTTAATCTGCGACAGGCTGGTCGGTATTGGCACGGGCCTGCGCATCAAACTGTCCCGCAATGAGAAATTCTACATTGCCCTCCGGTCCTGTGATGGGACTGGTGGTCATCCCAAGCACTGTCCAGCCGGGCAATGACGCCAGCCACGCCTCCACATTCGCACACACCCGCTCGTGGATCGCCGGATCGCGCACGACCCCACCCTTGCCCACATCGGCGCGCCCCGCCTCGAACTGCGGCTTGATAAGCGCGACGAGCCGCGCCCCGTGCGCAGCGAAGCTGAGCGGACGCTCCAGTACCTTGGCGAGACTGATGAAACTGGCATCGCACACGATGATGTCGATCGGCTCGGGGATATGCACGCTGGTGAGGATGCGCGCGCTGGTCTGCTCATGCACGATCACCCGCTCATCCTGCCGCAGTTTCCAGGCGAGCTGGTTCGTCCCACTATCCACAGCATAAACCCGCGCGGCACCGTTGGTGAGCAGCACATCGGTGAAGCCGCCGGTGGAACTGCCAACATCCATCGCTGTGAGGCCGGTCGGATCGATGGCAAAATGCTCCAGCGCATGAACCAGCTTGAGGCCGCCGCGCGACACCCAGGGGTGATCGCGGCCTTTCAGGATGATCTCCACATCCTGCGCCACGCTATGCCCGGCCTTGTCGACCGGCTTACCCGCGACCAGCACATTACCACTCATGATGAGCGCCTGTGCGCGGGTGCGGCTCTCGGCAAGGCCACGCTCGACCAGCAATTGATCCAGACGCTGCTTCGCCATCGGCTCAGCCTTTGACCAAGGCCGTGAGCGTGCCGGGCGTGAGTACTTGCGGCAGCACGGCGGGCTTGGCAGCGCCCGGCGCATAATAGAGATAAAGCGGCACGCCGGAACGCTCATTGGCCTCCAGAAAACTGCTGATCGCGGGATCGGCATTGGTCCAGTCGCCCACCATCACCGCGACGCTCGCTTGCTCAAAGGCATCGCGCACGGCCTGCGTATCGATGGCGTTGGCCTCATTCACCTTGCAGGTAAGGCACCAATCGGCGGTGAAGTAGAGGAACACCGGTTTGCCGGATTGGCGCAAGCTTGCAAGCTTGGCTTCGCTGAACGGCTCGCCAAAAGCGCCATCGCTAGCGACGCTATCGGACTTGACCAAGGGCGGCGCGGCGATTGCAGCCGTACCGAGAAGCAGAATAGACAGAGCAGAGACGGCCCAATCCATGCCACCACCGGCGCGCTGACGGCGGCCCAGCAGGATCAGCAGCGCTGTAACGAGCGCGACCAGCACCAGCCCCAGCGCGATGCCGCCCGTGCCGAGCTGGCGCGAAAGCAGCCAGATCAGCGCAAGCGCCGTCAGCCCCATCGGCACGGCCATGATGATGCGGAACTTGGTCATCCATGCGCCAGGGCGCGGCATCATGCGGCGCAGAGCGGGGATGAAGGAGAGCGCAATGAAGGGCGATGCAAGGCCAAGGCCAAGGCCTGCAAACACGGTGAGCGCGATCGGCCAAGGCAGCACGAGCGCCGCGCCCATCGCCGCACCCATGAATGGCCCGGTGCAGGGCGTCGCAACAAACGCCGCCAGCACGCCGGTCCAGAAGGCGCCGGATGAGCCACCCTGCCCGGCCTTGCCTTGCCCGACCGAGACCATGCCGAGCTCGAACGCGCCCGCCAGATTTAGCGTGATCGCCACCATGAGGATGAGCAGCAGCGCGATGACGCGCGGATCCTGCAGTTGGAAGGCCCAGCCAATCTGCGTCCCGCCTGCGCGAATGACGAGCATCAATGCCCCCAGCCCAAGGCAGGTCAGCATCACGCCCCCCGCATAGGCCAGCGCTTCACGCCGCACCTGCCCTTCATCCCCGCCAGCCTTGGCGAGGCTGATCGCCTTCAGGCTGAGGATGGGGAAAACGCAGGGCATGATGTTGAGAATGAGCCCGCCGAGAA
>CAMLFF010000124.1 GCA_946479185.1 uncultured Sphingobium sp. | reverse complement strand
ATGGCGTTCGGCGGGTCGGAAGGCTATCTCAACGCCCATCATTACGACCAGATCTTCACCGCCCACGGCGTGATCATGATCTTCTTCGTCGCGATGCCGCTCATCACCGGGCTGATGAACTACATCGTGCCGTTGCAGATCGGCGCGCGGGACGTCTCCTTCCCATTCCTCAACAATTTCAGCTTCTGGATGACCACGGCAGGCGCTGTGCTCACCATGATGTCGCTCTTTATCGGCGAATTCGCGCAGACCGGCTGGCTGGCTTACCCACCGCTCTCGGGCCTATCCTATAGCCCCAGTGTCGGCGTGGATTATTATATCTGGTCGCTGCAGATCGCCGGTGTTGGCACGACCCTCTCCGGCATCAACCTCATCGTGACGATCCTCAAGATGCGCGCGCCCGGCATGGGCCTGATGAAGATGCCCATCTTCACCTGGACCAGCCTGTGCGCCAACATCCTCATCGTCGCCTCATTCCCCGTGCTGACTGCCGTTCTCGCGCTGCTCGGCCTTGATCGCTACGTCGGCACAAACTTCTTCACGAACGATTTTGGCGGCAGCCCTATGATGTATGTGAACCTCATCTGGATCTGGGGCCATCCGGAGGTTTACATCCTCATCCTGCCCTTGTTCGGCGTCTTCTCGGAAGTCGCGTCGACCTTCTCGGGCAAGAAGCTGTTCGGCTATACCTCGATGGTTTATGCCACCATCGTCATCACCATCCTCTCCTATCTCGTGTGGCTGCATCACTTCTTCACGATGGGCTCGGGCGCGAGCGTGAACAGCTTCTTCGGCATCACTACCATGGTGATCTCGATCCCCACAGGTGCCAAGCTCTTCAACTGGCTGTTCACCATGTATCGCGGGCGCATCCGGTTCGATCTGCCGATGATGTGGACCATCGCCTTCATGCTCACCTTCGTTGTGGGCGGCATGACCGGCGTGCTGCTTGCCGTTCCCCCAGCCGATTTCGTGCTGCACAACTCGCTCTTCCTCGTCGCGCATTTCCACAATGTCATCATCGGCGGCGTGCTGTTCGGGCTCTTTGCTGCGATCAATTACTGGTGGCCCAAAGCGTTCGGCTACAAGCTGGATGTGTTCTGGGGCAAGATCAGCTTCTGGTGCTGGGTCGTGGGCTTCTGGCTCGCCTTCATGCCGCTCTACATTTTGGGGCTCATGGGCGTGACGCGGCGCATGCGGGTGTTTGACGATGCGCAGTTGCAGATCTTCTTCATCGTCGCGGGCATCGGCGCTGCCGTCATCGCGGTGGGCATTGCCGCCATGTTCGTCCAGTTCGGCGTGAGCATCTGGAAGCGCGAAGAGCTGAAGGACGTAACCGGCGACCCGTGGAATGGCCGCACGCTCGAATGGGCAACCAGCTCGCCCCCGCCAGACTATAATTTCGCCTTCACGCCAGTGATCCACCATCTCGATGCCTGGCATGATATGAAGGAGCGTGGCGCTGAACGTCCGCAAGGCGGCTATCGAGACATCCATATGCCGAGCAATACCGGCGCGGGCATCATCCTCTCAGGCATTGCGCTGGTGATGGGGTTTGCGCTCGTCTGGCATATCTGGTGGCTGGCTGCGCTCGGCTTCCTCGGCATCGTGGGCGGCGCGATCTTCCACAGCTTCAATTACAAGCGGGACTTCCACATTCCGGCAGCCACGGTCGCCGCGACGGAAGAAGCGCATACCCGCCGCATGACGGCCGGAGCCTGAGACGATGAGCAACACAGCCACGCTGCGTAAGAGCGACGAGCCGATCTCCTTCTACGAGCTGGAGGAGCATGATCACCCCGAGGGGCACAGCACCATGCTGGGCTTCTGGATCTACCTGATGAGCGATTGCCTCATCTTCGCGATCCTCTTTGCCTGCTATGCGGTGCTAGGCGGCAATTACGCCGCCGGACCCTCGCCCAAGGATCTGTTCGATCTCAAGCTGATCGCGCTCAACACCGCGATGCTGCTCTTCTCGTCGATCACTTATGGCTTTGCGATGCTCTCCATGCAGCAGAACAAGCTGCGACTGACGCAAATCTGGCTGGCGGTCACGGGGCTGTTCGGCCTCGCCTTCCTGTCGATCGAGCTTTATGAATTCCATCATCTGATCGAGCTTGGTGCCACGCCGCAGCGCAGCGCCTTCCTCTCGGCCTTCTTCACGCTGGTCGGCACGCACGGCTTGCATGTCACCTTCGGCATCATCTGGCTGGTGACGCTCATCGTGCAGCTTGGCAAGAAGGGCCTGATTGCCGCCAATCGCCGCCGCGTCGCGTGCCTGAGCCTCTTCTGGCACTTCCTTGACGTCATCTGGATCGGCGTCTTCACCTTTGTCTATCTCATGGGGATGCTGCGATGAGCCAGCAAATCGACCACCACACCAGCGAAGAGCATGGCTCGGTCGAAATCCCGCACGCCTCAATGCGTGATTATGGGATCGGCTTTGCGCTCTCTGTCATCCTCACCGCCATTCCCTTCTGGCTGGTGATGACGGAGCAGTTCGCAGCAAGCACAACCGCTGCGATCATCATGGTCTTCGCAGTCGTGCAGATCGTCGTCCACATGGTCTATTTCCTCCATATGAGTCCCAAGGCGGAAGGCGGCTGGTCGCTGACATCGCTCGTCTTTACGATTATCGTGGTCGTCATCATGCTGGCAGGCTCCCTGTGGGTCATGCACCATCTCAACACCAATATGATGCCCATGCCGCATGATGTGAGCCAATTGCCGTGACGCAGGCGCCACGCCAGCGCTCGGCAGTGCTGGCGGGCATCGCGCTGCTGATCGCGGCAGGCTTCATCGCGCTCGGCATCTGGCAGATCGAACGCCGCGCCTGGAAACATGCGCTGATCGAGGCCGTCGAGAGCCGCATCCACGCCGCGCCCGTCGATGCGCCGATGCGCGCAACCGCCGAGCGCGACGCCTATCGGCGCGTGCGCGCGACGGGGCATTTCCTCCATGATCGCGAAACGCTGGTGCAAGCCGTGACAGATCGCGGAGGCGGCTATTGGGTCATTACCCCATTGAAAACGCAGGATTTCACCGTCCTGGTCAACCGCGGTTTCGTGCCATCACGCGCAGCAAGGCGCGCGACACCAAACAAGGTAACCATAACCGGTCTCCTACGCCTCACCGAGCCAGACGGCGCTTTCCTACGAACCAACAATCCTACAGCCAACCGCTGGTATTCCCGCGACGTCACCGCCATCGCAAAAGCCCATAACCTGCGCAATGTTGCGCCCTACTTCATCGACGCCGACGCCACTGCGAACGCCGAAGGCCAGCCCATCGGCGGGCTCACCGTCGTGCGTTTTAACGATCATCACCTCATCTACGCCATCACCTGGTTCAGCCTCGCAGGCATGGGCCTGTGGGGCGCATGGCAGCTATTGCGAACCCGCGCGATCCGCTAGAAGGCCTCGATGAGCATCGACCAACCCCGGGCGCTAGCGGGACCGCTGGAAGCTGACGCTGGCCGCCGCAACATGCAATTGCTCATCCAGTTGCGCTGGCTGGCGGTGGGTGGCCAGCTCGTCACGATCCAGATTGTTCATTTCGTCATGGGCATCGCCCTGCCCCTCGCTCCGCTGCTCGGCGCGATCGCAGTTCTCATCATTGTCAATCTGGCGAGCAAGCCACTGGTGCAGCGCCGCACGGCCATCACCAATGGCGAATTGACGGCGGCCCTGCTGTTCGATGTCATCGTGCTCGGCTGGCAGCTTCATTTCTCGGGCGGCCTCGCCAATCCCTTCGCCTCGCTCTTCCTGCTGCAAGTCGTGCTCGGCGCAATCTTGCTGCGCCCGGCTTCCTCCTGGGGCTTGGCGGCAGCGGCCATGATCGCGCTGGGCGTGCTGAGCATCGACTCGCAGCCACTCACCCTGTCGAGCAATCATCAGGGCGATGCTCTTTCACTTTATCTCATGGGCAGCCTCGTCGCCTTCGCACTCATCGCCGTGCTGCTGGTTGCCTTCGTCACCCGCATTAGCCGCAACTTGCGCGAGAGCGATGCCTCGCTCGCCGCTATCCGCCAGCGCGCAGCGGAGGAAGACCATATCGTGCGCATGGGCCTGCTCGCTTCGGGCGCGGCGCATGAGCTTGGCACGCCGCTCTCGTCCCTCTCTGTGTTGATCGGGGACTGGCGGCGCATCCCGCGCCTTGCCGATGACAGCGAATTGCAGGCGGATATTGAGGATATGGATGCCGCCGTGAAGCGCTGTAAATCCATCGTGAGCGGCATATTGATGAGCGCTGGCGAGGCACGAGGCATTGCGCCGCGCGTCACATCCATGCGGGCTTTCCTCGATGATATCGTCGCCGAGTGGCGCGCGAGCCGCTTGCCCGGCATCGTGGATTATGATGATCGCTTCGGCGAGGATATCGCCATCGTTTCCGACCCTGCCCTGCGCCAAGTCATCGGCAACGTGATCGACAATGCCGCTGACATGTCGCCCGCGTGGATCGGCATCAGCGCCGCACGCGAGCGCGATGCGCTCATCCTGCAAGTGAGCGACCGTGGCCCCGGCTTTGCAAAAGACATGCTGGCTGGTTTTGGCCAGCCGTATCGCTCCACCAAGGGACGACCCGGCGGCGGGCTTGGGTTGTTCCTGCTCGTGAACGTGCTGCGCAAGATGGGCGGACAGGCTTCGGCGGAAAATCTGCCACAGGGCGGCGCGCGCGTGCGGATCAGCCTGCCCCTCTCCGCCCTCGCTTATGAAAGACAGGCAAGACCATGAGCGACGAGCGCCTATTGATCATCGTCGAGGATGACGAAGCCTTTGCCCGCACCCTCAAGCGCTCATTCGAGCGGCGCGGCTATACCGTGCTGGCCACGGCGACGCATGAGGAGCTTGTCGAGCTGCTCAAAGTGCATCGTCCCGGTTTTGCCGTGGTCGATCTCAAGCTGCTCGGCGGCGCATCCGGCCTCATTTGCGTGCAGACCTTGCGCGCCACCGATGCTGAGATGAAGATCGTTGTCCTCACCGGTTTTGCCAGCATCGCCACGGCTGTCGAGGCAATCAAGCTAGGCGCCTCGCACTATCTCGCCAAGCCCTCCAACACCGATGATATCGAAGCCGCCTTCGCGCGCGATGATGGCGACCCCAATGCGCCAGTCGATGGCCGCCAATCCTCGATCAAAACGGTGGAGTGGGAGCATATCCACCAGACGCTAGTGGAAACGGACTTCAATATCTCCGAGGCCGCCCGTCGCCTGGGCATGCACCGCCGCACGCTGGCGCGGAAGCTGGAGAAACGCCCGGTAAAATAGCGCCTTTGCTGTTGCCCTACCCCGCTGACCTCCCCTATCCCCGCCCAATGGACGATGAACCCCACGCAAAACCCGGCATTGCGGGCTGGCTGCATGAGCGGCTGCACATCATCATCGGCGTGGTCGGCCTCATCGCCTGGTTCATCATGCTCTATTATATGTTTGGCGACGTGCTCTAAATCAGGCGGCCACGGCCTTCCCGGCAGCGCCTTGATCTAGCGCAAAGACCTCCTCTCCATCTTCGCGGATCAAAGTCCCGTCGTGCCATGATCCGATATTATGGCCATTGGAGTGCCAACCATGTCCACACCGCAAAAGCTGGCCCATTATAGCCGCCCTTCCATCATCCTCCACTGGCTCATGGTCGCGGTGATCGTGGCTGTTTATGCCGCGATCGAACTGCGTGGATATTGGCCGCGCGGCAGCGAAACGCGCGAGGCGCTCAAGAGCTGGCATTTCACGCTCGGCCTTCTTGTTATGGCGCTGGTGTGGCTGCGCATTGCGGCGAGGCTCATCTGGCCCGGCCCCGCACCACTTGATGAGCCAAGATGGCGCAAATCCATTGCGATGGTGACGCACATTGCCCTTTATCTACTCATGATTGCCATGCCGATTGCAGGCTGGGTCATCTTGAGCGCAGAGGCCAAGCCGATCATATTCTTCGGCCTTCAGCTGCCGCCCTTGACCTCACCCAATGAGGCGCTGGCCCATCAGGTAGAAGAGGTTCACGAGTTGATCGGCACAATCGGCTATTGGCTCATTGGGCTGCACGCAGCCGCATCGCTCTTCCACCACTATATATTGAAGGATATGCTTCTCTCGCGGATGGGCCTGCGCCGCATCTGAGCAGAGTGCCGCAACCGGGATGCCATCGGCGCTTCAGCCAGCGCTGCCCTTCTCCGCCGCCGCCATCGCCATCGCGCCCGCGTTGCGCTTCAGCTGGTCAACAATGGACGCGAAAAATGTGCGGTCCGCAGGGTCATGACCTGCCCATAACAATTCCTCGCGCTGGGCCGCCATCTCATACATCGCCCCGAAAACGACGGCGCCTCGCTCGCTCAATTGCAGCATGATATCGCGCCGGCGCGTGGGGCGAGAGCGCTCGATGAGGCCGAGCTCCTCCAGATGCAAAACCGTGCGACCAACCTGGCTCTTGTCCCGCCCGATGGCGAGGATGAGTTGGGCAAGCGGCATGCCTTTGTGCCCGCCGATGAGCGCCAGCACATGCCATTGGAAATGCGATAGCCCATGCGTGCGCTGGCAGCCGAGCATCGCCGCGCGCTTGATGTAAGTCACGAGGCCAAGCAGGCGCGGCGTGATGAGATTGGGCGGCGGCTGCGGCGCGCTCCCGCCCGGCCAGACAGGCGCGGCGGCAGACGGCGAGCCGGGGCTGATCGCTCCCGCCTCCATGCTCAAACGGCGCTCCTCGGCGTAAATGTCCGCAGCTTTCAGCTTGAGCTGCTCAGTCAGGTGATTGAACCGCTGGAGAGCATCCGATGGGATCCCCGCGATCAACACGGCATCACGCTCCTTGCTGATGGTCGTGATACGCTCGAATATCTTGCGACCGGGCGGCAACAGCATCAGCTTGGCGCGCAACCGCTCGCGCTCGATCAGGCCCTGCTGCTCCAGCGGCTTAATCGCACGGCTCACCTGCGCCTTCTCATGCCCGGTGATCGCAACGATTTCCTGCGAGCTGAGCCCACCGCTGATCCCGATCATCATGATGAGATGGCGGTGAATTTCCTTATAGCCAATCTCGCGCTCATAGCGTGGCAGGCCACTTTCGCGGATCAGGCGCATGAGGCCGAACAAGCGCAGGCTCAGCAGCGATGGCTCCTCAACCTCGCGCCGCTCTACGTCGATCGTTGTTTCGGTCGCGTCCGTCTGCATCGCCTCCGCATGCCTATGTGTCACTTGTGGGACAGATAGAAAGATGAGTGTAAAGCCGATCCTGCGCCAGCAATCAATGGTTGCGCGCATAAGCGGCAAGATAGCGCGCAGGTGCCGTTTTCGGGTTTGGCAAGCACCCGTCGCCCTGGCATCGATGAGGCTCATGCATTAAGAGGACGCTGCCATAATTTGAGGGAGGCAATGTGCTGAAATTGTTCCGTTATGTCGCGCTGATCGAAGGCGTGACAACGCTCGCGTTGTTCCTCATCGCCATGCCACTCAAATATGGCTTGGATTATCCCGTCCTCATCCGCCCGGTCGGCATGGCGCACGGCATTGCGTTTCTTGCCTATCTTGCAGCGATGCTGTTCGTGCTGCCTGGCAAAGGCTTTGGCTTTGTGGGCTGGCTGCGGACCTTTGTGGCATCGCTGGTGCCGTTCGGTACGTTCCTCAACGATGGATTTGTGCGGCGGCAGGAAGCGGCGCTGGCAGGGGCTGTGGTCTAGGCGCACAACCCATCCAAAATCATGCTGGGGGCTGCTCCAGCAACTTTGCTGCAAGATAGCGCGCGGTGCGCGCGGCTCCCATCAAGGTGGCAGACCCCGCACCGCTCCAGTCGCCATAGCCTGCGAGCCATACGCGCGGTTCCTTGAGTGATCGCTGCCCCTCAACCAGCACGCGACCATCCGGCTCAACAATGCCAAGCTCTGCCAGATGATCGAGCGCGGGCCGAAAGCCGGTGCACCAGATGATCGTGTCCACGCCCATCTCTGAGCCATCCGGCCACACAACACCTTCGGCCGTCATCCGGTCAAAGGGACGCACAGAAACAAGGTCTCCGCGCGCCCGCGCGTCCTTGACCGGCGGCACCATCACGATATCGCCAATGCCGCCCACGGGCGTCTTGCCTGCCCCCGCCTTCATCCGCGCAACGGCACGCTCGAACAGCACGCGACCATCCACATCATCGGGCAAGAAGATGGGGTCTTGGGTCGTCACCCACAGCGTGCGTGCGACAGGCGCAAGCTCGGCCACAATTTGCGCGCCGCTATTGCCGCCGCCGACTACCAGTACCGTCTGGCCATTATAATCTTCTGGCCCCACATAATGGGTCGAATGCACCTGGACGCCCTTGAACAAGGCGCGCCCCTCAATTTGTGGGATATAGGGGTGCGACCAGGTGCCGGTGGCGCTGACAACCGCCCTTGCAGCGAACCGGCCGTTGCCCGTCACAATTTCCAGATGATCGGCAGCGCGTTTAACAGCTTCCACCGTGATGGGCCGCTGAATAGGCAAGGCGTAGCGCGCTTCATAGCGGCTCAGATAATCAAGCACGTCATCGCGCGTGGGATAGCCCTCATGCGCGGGCGGTGGCATGAGCCAGCCCGGCAGCGAGCTGTAGCCCGCAGGCGAGAATAGCCGCAGCGAATCCCACCCATGTCGCCATGCGCCGCCCGGTCCATCCTCGGCGTCAAGGATCAGAAAGTCCGCCCCGGCACGCTGCAAATAATAGCCAAGCGACAGC